>NZ_DJTF01000180.1:0-74938 GCF_002438125.1 Pseudomonas sp. UBA6315 | reverse complement strand
CCGACTCCAGAATCAAGGGCAAGCATTCTAGTGAGTCACGCAGCAGAAGTCACCCCACCCGGGACGACGGGAAACTACGCCGGTCGATTAACTTGCAAGGCCCGCACGGCGTGCCGCCGGACCCGTTCATATCAGGGGGCTGCACAGCGCCTTTTGGCACCACGCCGCCGAAATAACTTGTCAAACAACCACAGCCTCGGAAAACACCCTTATTCGGGGTCGATTTCGTTGAACTGGCAGTACTCTTCCCAGGCCATGCCCAGCGCCTCGGCCACTTCGCGATGGGTTTCCAGGCGCATGGCCTGGAGCTGCTCGGGGCTTTCGGCAATCAGTTGCAGCGCCAGCTCCCAGGGCTGGATGCCCTGCTCATCGGCGGCATCCTCGAATGCCCACTCGATCTGCTGGGCCTGCTCGCGCGCATCGAGCTCGCGGATTTCTTCGAGCAGTTGCGGGTTCGCCTCGGCGAATCGCTGCAGCGCCAGGGCCTGGCGGGCTTCTTTGGCAATCATGGGTAATCCTCTACCGGCGTACTGGCCGGCGTTTCAACCGGCTGAAATCTATCAGCTTTTATTGGGGTGCCACCAGAGGATTACAAGGGCCGCACGCATTCTTGCCAGCCAATAGCACATTCCTACGCAAGCAAAAGACGCGGCCTCTAGCCGACTCAATTGCACAACGCTTGAATGGAGTACCTTTTTTGGTACACTGCCATGAGCGAAAAGCCACCCGAACTAGATGCCTGCTTTTATCGAACGCAAGCAGGTAATGAACCAGTCCGCGACTGGCTAGCCACCCTGCCGCGCGACCAGAAACGAATGATCGGAACAGAGATAAAGACAATCCAACTCGGATGGCCGCTGGGCATGCCCCTGGTCAGGAAACTGGAAAGAGGCCTGTGGGAAGCCAGAGTCAACCTGGGCGACACCACAGCACGCGTGCTGTTTACCGTAATCGGCACCCAGATGGCATTGCTTCACGGCTTCATCAAGAAGAGCCAGAAAACGCCGACCATCGAACTGGATACCGCCAGACAGCGCAAAACAGCCCTGGAGAGACATCAACAATGAACCCCCACATCGGCTCCAACTTCGACGACTTTCTCAGCGAACAAGGCCTGGCTGAGGAAGTCACCGCAGCGGCACTCAAGCGCGTCATTGCCTGGCAGATTGCAGAAGCCATGAAAGCCCAGAAGGTGACCAAGAAAATCCTGGCAGAGCGGATGCACACCAGCCGCACCGCGGTGGATCGGGCTCTCGATCAGAACGACCCCGGCATGACCCTGGCAACCCTGGCCAGCGCTGCCCGCGCCCTAGGGCAACGGGTGGAAGTGCGCCTGGTGCCAGAGCACACCCCTGCCCACTCCTGAATCAGCCACCCGGCAAAAAGCAAAAGGGCAGCCCATGGGCTGCCCTTTTTACCGCCACGCCCTCAACAACTTGAAAGCACGCGCTTATAGAAGATGGTGCGGACGAAGAGACTCGAACTCTTACAGCTTGCGCCGCTGGAACCTAAATCCAGTGTGTCTACCAATTTCACCACGTCCGCGCAACGCAGAAAAAACAAAGGCGCCCGATTATACAATCAAGGCGCCTTCGAAGAATATGGGGTGGACGATGGGAATCGAACCCACGACAACTGGAATCACAATCCAGCGCTCTACCAACTGAGCTACGCCCACCATATTGCGGTGTTGCTATGTTGCGGTACTGCCTACAGAAGCATGGTGCGGACGAAGAGACTCGAACTCTTACAGCTTGCGCCGCTGGAACCTAAATCCAGTGTGTCTACCAATTTCACCACGTCCGCGTAGCGCTTAAAACAAAGGCGCCAGATCTGCATCAAGGCGCCTCTGAAGAATATGGGGTGGACGATGGGAATCGAACCCACGACAACTGGAATCACAATCCAGCGCTCTACCAACTGAGCTACGCCCACCATATCGCTATACAGCCTTACTTGCTTGCCCAAGCTGCCTAATGGCGCACCCGGCAGGACTCGAACCTGCGACCATCCGCTTAGAAGGCGGATGCTCTATCCAGCTGAGCTACGGGCGCATAAGCTAAAAGCCTAACCGAACGAGTTACAAACCACCCATTCTGCCCGACTCTGCCAACCAGTGCTAGGCTGTGCCCGACAAGTGCGGCGAATCTTATAGGCGAGCCGTAGGAGCGTCAACACCTTTCTCAAAAAAATTTAAATTATTTAAGGGGTTAGGAGATTTGCCCGACCACCCGCCTTTGCCCTCGGGCCATGTCGTGCGAGAATGCGCCCTCTTTATTGTTCCTTTCTCGATGGTTAATCACGCGTCTATGACTGCACACCTAATCGATGGCAAGGCGATCGCCGCCAACCTGCGCAAAGAGATCGCTCAACGTGTCGAGGAGCGTCGCCAGCAAGGCCTGCGCACGCCGGGCCTGGCGGTGATCCTGGTCGGCACCGACCCTGCCTCCCAAGTCTACGTTTCGCACAAGCGCAAGGACTGCGAAGAGGTCGGCTTCATTTCGCAAGCCTTCGACCTGCCCAGCGATACCACGCAGCAAGCCCTGACCGAGCTGATCGACCGCCTCAACGACGACCCGGCCGTCGACGGCATCCTCCTGCAGCTGCCGCTGCCGGCGCACCTGGACGCCTCGCTGCTGCTCGAGCGCATCCGCCCGGACAAGGACGTCGATGGCTTCCACCCCTACAACATCGGCCGCCTGGCCCAGCGCATCCCGCTGCTGCGCCCCTGCACGCCAAAAGGCATCATGACCCTGCTGCAAAGCACCGGCCAGGACCTGTACGGCATGGACGCGGTCATCGTCGGCGCGTCCAACATCGTCGGCCGGCCGATGGCCATGGAGCTGCTGCTGGCCGGCTGCACCGTGACCGTCTGCCACCGCTTCACCAAGGACCTGGCCGGCCACGTCGGCCGGGCCGACCTGGTGGTCGTGGCCGCCGGCAAGCCGGGCCTGGTCAAGGGTGAGTGGATCAAGCAAGGCGCCATCGTCGTCGACGTGGGCATCAACCGCCAGGACGACGGCAAGCTGGTGGGCGACGTGGTCTACGAGACCGCCCTGCCCCGCGCCGGCTGGATCACCCCGGTGCCGGGCGGCGTCGGGCCGATGACCCGCGCCTGCCTGCTCGAGAACACGCTGTACGCGGCAGAAGAGCTGCACAAGTAACACGGCGTGAAATGAAAACGGCACCTCTGGCAGGTGCCGTTTTTTTTGCCTGCACGCACTGCATTCCTGGTGCTGCCAGGCAACACAGCCGATTCGGCTGCCACGGCCTTGAAATCAGCCGGTCCCGCTGCCCCGCCCCCCTGTTTCAGCCAGCCTTGGCTCCGCGCCCGCGGGACAATAGCCCTGCGCCCACTCTGAGAGCGCTGCTGCAGGGAGACCCCCATGACCCGCTATATCGACGTGCAAGACATCGCCCGCCTGGTCAACCGCAAGGGCCTGGCCACCTGCCTGATGGAAATGGCCGAATACATCCGCCAGGACTACCTGCGCTGGCCAGCCTTCGAGAAATGCGCGCGGGTGGCCAACCACTCGCCCGATGGGGTGATCGAGCTGATGCCGGTGGCAGACGCCAACCTGTACGCCTTCAAGTACGTCAACGGCCACCCGAAGAACACCCGCGTAGGCCTGCCCACGGTCATGGCCTTCGGCACCCTGAGCGAAGTGCGCTCCGGTGCGCCGCTGCTGCTCAGCGAAATGACCCTGACCACCGCGATCCGCACCGCGGCCACCTCGGCCCTGGCGGCGCGCTACCTGGCGCGGGAAGAAAGCCGCAGCATGGCGCTGATCGGCAATGGCTCGCAAAGCGAGTTCCAGGCCATCGCCTTCAAGACGATGCTGGGCATCGATGAAATCCGCCTGTACGACACCGACCCCAAGGCCACGGCGAAACTGGTAGCCAACCTGGCCGGCCGGCCCGGGCTGAAGCTGATCGTCGCCCACTCCGTTGCCGAGGCGGTACGCGGCGCCGACATCGTCACCACGGTCACCGCCGACAAGCGCAACGCCACGATCCTGACCCCAGACATGATCGAGCCCGGCATGCACCTCAATGCCGTGGGCGGCGACTGCCCCGGCAAGACCGAACTGCACCGCGACATCGTCGAGCGCGCGCGGGTGGTCGTCGAGTACGAGCCACAAAGCCGCGTAGAAGGCGAAATCCAGCAGATGCCCGCCAGCTCGCCGGTGACCGAGTTCTGGCAGGTGCTGGCTGGCAAGGCCCCGGGCCGCGAGCACGCCGCGCAAGTGACCCTGTTCGACTCGGTCGGCTTCGCCTTGGAGGACTACTCGGCGCTGCGCTACGTGCTGGACACCGCACGGGCCTTGAACATCGGCCAGGGCATCGCGCTGGTGCCCTCGCTGGAAAACCCCAAGGACTTGTATGCCCTGCTCCAGCCCCGGGTGGTGGGCATTCGCACCACGCCCAAGGCCGGTAGCGCATGCGCCTGATTGACCAGGGGCTGCACGCCAGCCCCTTTTTGCCTAACCTGTGCATGCCCCTTCGACAAAGAAGCCGACGTGCATGGACACCCAGGACACCCCACCGCCGCTGGACCGCATCGACCACGCCATCCTCGATGTGCTGCGCGTGGATGGCCGCATCACCTTCGAAAAGCTCTCCAACCTGGTCCACCTCACCCCGCGCCCGTGCCTTGAGCGCGTGCGCAAGCTGGAGCGGCGCGGCGTGATTCGTGGCTATGGCGCAATCATCGACCCGCACAAGGTCGCCCCGGGCCTGTCGCTGCTGGTGCTGGTGGCCCTGTCCAACCAGCGCGGGCGCGTTGCGCAAAAGGCCTTCGAGGCCGCCATGCGCGCCTGCCCGCAGGTGCACGAGTGCCACTTGATCAGCGGCCATTTCGACTACAGCCTGCAGCTGTACTGCCGCGACATGGAGCATTACCGGGTGCTCAGCGAAAGCTGGATGAACACCGAAGCCCTGCACATCGACAAGCTGGTCGCCCACCCACACCTGGCCGTGGTGAAAAGCAGCGCGGGCGCTATCGACGGGTAGTGTCTATCTACCCGCGCACCTGCCATCGGCATCGCTAGCCTCCCTGCTCCCACCTCCCGCAGGAGCAGACGATGACGCATGCACATCACACCCACCTCGCCCTCATCCAACGCCAGATCCCCGACTGGCTGCGGCAAGCCAGCCCAGAGCAGCGCGCCGAACTGGCGCTGCTGATCCGCGAAAGCCAGCAACAGACGCAGCGCCTGAAGCAGGCCCTGGCGCCCTTGCAGCCGATCGATGCCTTCTGCAAGCCACTGCTGGAACACGCGCTGGCACGCTGGTTCCCGCAAACGCCCGTGGCGAGCCTGCTTGAGGCGCAGGTGTCGTTTACCGGTGACGCCCCGCGCAAGCACCTGTCGATGCTCGAAGCCGCCCTGCAAAATGCCGAAGCCGACACCCCTGCCAAGCTGCTCGCAGCCGACTTCAGCCCATTGGCGCTGGATACCGCGACCCTGGTCCGCGGCATCCGCAACCTGGACTTGGGCCAGCGCTACCGCGCCCACCTGGGCGATATCGTCGATAACGACGCTTTTCGTGCCCTGCTCGAAAAGCAGGACCGCAGTGCGTTGCGCGCCGAACTGGCGATGGCCACCCTGCGCGGGCACCTCGACAGCCACGGCCAGGCGCTGGCACGGGCAGTGCTGGAAGACCAGGCGCAGATCACCCGCGAAAGCGGCAGCCGCGCTGTCCAGCGCCAGTTCATCACCCTGTTCGGCACACCGCTCAATGGCCCGCTGGTCATTCAGTTGCAGGACCCGAGCGCAGACGAAAGCTGCCTGCTGTACCTGCCCGGCGACCCACAAGGCGCGCTGCGCCAGCATGCCTCGCTGGGCGAACTGCGAGCCGCGCTCACCGACCGCCTGGCCGACCATGACTTCCGTGCCTTCTTCATCCGCCACGTGCCCCTGCCGGAGCAGGCCGGGTTCCTCCAACGCCTGCGCGAAACCCTTTACCCCCACTACCCCTACGCCGAACTGCACCCCACCCCGCCGGTGCTGGACAAGGGCGACAGGTTCAGCTGGCTCAAGCGCGCCTTCCCCGGCCCGCGTGACATCTGGCAGGAAACCCGCGACAAGAACGCCAGGCTGCCACTGGGCCTGGAGCAGTGGCCAGGCGACTGCTTCAAAGCGCGCGCGCGAACCCAGGTGGAGCGCAAGTTCATCGATGCCGCCAGCGTTGCAGTACCCGTTGCCCAACTGGATGCCAACGCACAATTGGCGCGCCTGGAAAGCTGGCTGGGCGCCGGGCTGACGGTGCTCAACCTGGCCAGCTTCTTCGTGCCAGGCCTTGCCGAACTGATGCTGGTGGTGGGTGGCGCGCAGATCGTCGACGAATTCCTCGACGGCGTTCACGCCGCCAACGCGCAAGACAGCGACGCGGCCATCGCCCACCTGTTCGGCGTGATCGAGAGCCTGGTGCAGTTCGCTGCGCTGGGCGCCGTGGAAGCACTGAGCGTACCCGCAGGCCCACTGCAGGGCTGGCATCTGGTCGACAGCGAGGCCGGCACTCGGCTGTGGCACGGCGACCTTGCACCTTTTCACCGCGAAGCACCCGGGCAGCTGACCGCGCACGCCGATGGCCTGCATCAAGGGCAAGGGCGAACCTGGCTGAAAACGCCCACCCACAGCTACCCTGTGGAGCAGGCCGGCAATGGCAGCCGGCGCCTGGCCGCAGCGCCAGGGCAGCGCGTGCGGCCGAGCCTGCAGGGCGAGGAGCCTGGGCCATGGGTCTTCGCCCATGAACAACCGCTGCACTGGGATCGCGCTCAACTGTTGCAACGCCTGGCCAACAGCGCAGGTGATCTGGACGCGCCTGCACTGCAGCGCGCCTTGCAATGCAGCGGCTATGACGAAGCGGTGCTGCGCCGGGTCATGGTCGATCGCGAACCCGCCCCGGCACTGCTGCTCGACACCCTGGAGATGCTCGGCGGCCAGGTCCCCCCTGCGCCCGCGCGGGTAGCCCAGGGCGAGTTGCTGGCGCGGGATTTCCCCTCGCTCAGTGCCCGGGCACAAGCCGAGCTGCTGGCCCAGGCACGCCCCGCCGACCTGCTGCAGATGCAACGCACCCAGCGCCTGCCCCTGCGCCTGGGCGAGTCCGCCCGCCTGTACCTGAGGGAGGCCCGGATCAACCGCGCCCTGGCCCGCTTGCACCAGCCCAACGGCCCGGTCGCCGATCGCGACGCCCTGGTGTTTGGCGCCCTCCCACAGCTACCCGGCTGGACCGGCGAGGTTCGCATCGAACTGCGCGAAGGTTCGGTTTCCGGCCGGCTGCTGCAGGCCTGCGGCCCGGAGGCGCTGCCGGCGAAACGCATCGTTCGCAGCGAGAACGGGTACGAGCCGCTCAATGAGCAAGGCGAGGCCCTGGCCAACCGGGCGGATGTCTTCCAGGCGCTGCTCAACGCCCTACCCGACAGCGAACGCACCGCCCTCGGCCTGCAGATCCATGAGCCCGACGCGCTCAAGGATGCCCTGCTCGCCCTGCTCGCCAGCGATCGCGCCTCGGCGGCGCGGCACCTGGGCATGCAGCCGGTGCGCCCCTGGTACCGTTTGCCACGGCGGCTGCCCGGCGGCCAGTTCGGTTATCCCTTGAGCGGGCGCGGCCTGGGCTGGGTCAGCGAAGACGAACTGTTCAACCGGCTATTCCCCTCCACCGAACCACAAGCGAACCAGGCGCTGCGCCAACGCCTGCACCAGGAAGCGGGAGGGCAACCATTGAGCGCATTGCTCGAACGCCTCAGGGGCGAGTACCTGCAGCTCGAAAGCACCCTTCAGTTGTGGATCCATGACCCGCATGTCGCCAACGGCGCCTCGCTGGCGGCGCAGCGCGCAGTGCGCGGTGAAGCGGCCAGGCGCCTGCGCATGGCCTGGCGCCGCGAATCGACCCATGCTGCCAGCAGGGTCGACCATGTGATTCTCGAACTCGATGGCCACAACCTCGGCCAGCTGCCCACCCTGCCGGCACCGATGCCCCATGTGCGCCAGCTGCGCATCACCTACCTGTCCGGCTCAGCGGTTGACAGCCTGGATGACTTCCTGGGCGGCTTCACCAACGTGCAGACCCTGGACCTTGAGTACAACACGCTGGAAGCCATCCCACCTTCGATCGGGCAGATGGATGCCCTGCAGAGCCTGGACCTGTCGAGCAACAGCGTGGACCTGGACGAGGCTGCCAACCTCGAGCTGCTGGCCGGGCGGCGCAACCTGCGGCGCCTGAACCTGGGCAACGCGCTTCTCGATCTCCCGGTAGCGGCGCTGGAGCGGCTGGCGAGCCTGCCGTCGCTGACTACCCTGGCCATCGACAACAATGGCCTGAACCTCACCACCGAGCACTTCGAGGCATTGCAGCGCTGGCCGTCGCTGATCGACCTGAGCATGACCAGCAACGACACCACCCTGACCGAAGAAAGCCGGGCCGCGCTCGCCCGCCTGAACCGCCTGCAGACCCTGTTCCTCGGCGAGAACCCGCTGGACCTGGCACCCGATGTCAGCGGCTGGCACCACCTGCAGGCCCTGGACCTGCAGCAAACCGGCATAGACGAGTGGCCCACCGGCCTTACCGAGCTGATGAACCAGCGCCCGCTACACCTGCACAGCCTGGACCTCAGCGAGAACGAGCTCACCGAAGCCCCTGACCTGCAGGGCAGCGCGTTCGCCGAGGCGGTGCATGGGGCCCAGCCAAGCGCTTCTTTCGATTTCGACAACAACCCGTTCACCGCACAAGCCCACCAGCGCCTGGCCGATGCCGGGATGCCCGCGCTCGGCGATAACGAGGGCGAAGAGCCTTGGTTCATCGACTGGCCTGAAGACCTGCTGGAGCACCACGCACTGACCGCCAACGAGCCGTCCTGGCAGCCGCTGTACGAGCTGTTCGAGCGGGTGGCCCAGACAGCGGATTACCAGACCCAGCCGCTGCATGTGCGCACCCGCATGCAGCACGTGCTGCGCACGCTCAGCGAGAACCCCGGCGAAGCGGCCGAGGGTGGATGGGGCCGGGCGCAGTTGCACGAGCAGGTAATGGAGGCGATCGACGATGCCACCCAGGGCTGCGTCGACCAGGCCAGCCTGCTGTTCCAGCAGATCGAAACCGACGTGATGCTGTGGGACGCGGTCAACACCGCAGCGCCCGGCACTCACAGCGAGCAGGTGGCACTGAACAGTGCTGCCGGCCTGCTGCGCCAGCAGCGCCTCGACGAGCGCATCGGCGACTTGTTCAATGCCCGCGTGGCCCGGCGCCGGGCACTGGCGCAAGCGGCTGATGCGCAAGCACGTGAAGCTGCCCCCGCGCTGGACGCCGACGACGACCTCAACGACGTTGCACTGACCGAGCCGGACTACAACGTCGACGAAATCGAAATGGCCCTGCACGCGCGCATGCAGCTACGCGGGCCGCTCGGGCTACCGCCGCAACCGCAGGTGATCCGCTTCGACTACCTGGCACGCCTGAGCCCGGCGACCGTCAACCGCCTGGGTGCTGGCATAAACGCGCAGGTGGACGCCGCCCTGTTCAGCCAATGGGCATGCGACCAGCGCTTCTGGCAGCAGTGGCTGCGCCGCCTGCGTGCCGGGGAATTCCAGGCGCTGGCCAGGGAATGGGAGGCGGCCAGCGAGTACCACAGCGAACTGACCGAGCCCACGCAGAGCCTGGGGAACTACACCGGGCCGCGCGTACCGGCGGCCTACATCGATGCGCTGGAGCGCGAGCTGGGCCACATCGACGGCCTGCAATGGCGCCAGGGCGGCGCCTTGCAGCGGGTCGACCTCGTGTCCGGGCGCCATGCCGATGAAAGCGCCATCTACCAGCGGGCCAGCGAGCTGCTGCTCAGCACCCGCAAGGCAGCCGAAGACGCGCTGCTGCGCAGCCTGACCGAGGCCATGGCCAGCACCCTCACCTGAACCGGCTAGGCATCCTGCCATTCGCTGGGTTGCCGATAACCCGCCACCCACGGCACCACCTGGGTGGCGGGCATCGGTGGGGCAATGCAGTAGCCCTGCGCCAGTTCGCAGCCCAGCGCCATCAGCACCCGCCCATGCTCGACACTCTCCAGCCCTTCGGCCACCACCTCGCGGCCGAAGGCCCGCGCCAGGCCGATCACCGCGCCGGTCAGGGCCAGGTCGTCCTGGTCGTGGAGGATGTCGCGCACGAACGACTTGTCGATCTTGATGGTCTGGGTCGGCAGCCGCTTGAGGTAGCTCAACGACGAGTAGCCGGTACCGAAATCATCCAGGGAAAACCGCACCCCCAGCGCCTGGCAGGCTTCCAGGCAGCGGCTGACATGCTGCAAGTTGTCGATCGCCACCGACTCGACGATCTCCAGGTCCAACCGGGCTGGGTCAACATGCGGATAGGCCGCCAGCAACTGCTTCAGCCGTTCGACGAAATCGCCACGCTGCAAATGCCGCGCCGCGATGTTCACGCTCAGCGACCAGGGTTTGCCCAGCCGCTGCCAGGCCAGCAGGCGCTGCAAGGCCTGGGCGATCACCCACTCGCCGATCTCGACGATCAGGTCGGTCTGCTCCACCAGCGGCAGGAACTCGCCGGGCAATACCAGCTCGCCCGACGGGCGCTGCCAGCGCAGCAACGCCTCGAAGCCCAGCACCTGGCCGGTGCGCAGGTTGACCTTGGGTTGATAGTGCAGGCTCAGCTCGCGGTTGCGCAGCGCCCAGCGCACCCGCGCCACGGTCTGGTGGGTGGCCTTGAGCTCGAGCTCCTCGGAAACGTCGAACACCTGGTAGCGGTTGCGCCCGCGCTGCTTGGCCACGTACATGGCCTGGTCGGCATGGCGCACCAAGGTGTCGGCGTCCTCGTCATCCTGCGGGAACAAGGTCACGCCGATGCTGGCGCTCAAGGTCAGGCGCTGTTCGCGGATCACATAGGGCGCGGCCAGCGCCCGCAACACCCGCTGCAGGGCCATATGCAACTGCTGGGGGTTGTCGACGTGGCGCAGGATCAGCACGAATTCGTCGCCCGACAGCCGCGCCACGGCATCGCCACCACGCAGGATGCCCTTCAGCCGCTGCGCAACTTCCACCAGCAGCAGGTCGCCGGCGGCGTGCCCGTAGCCATCGTTGACCGCCTTGAAGCCGTCCAGGTCGAGCATGCACACCGCCAGCGCAATGTCTTCCCGGCGCGAGAAGGCCAAAGCCTGGTTGAGCAGGTCAGACAGGTAGGCGCGGTTGGGCAGGCCGGTGAGCACATCGTGGCCCACCCGCCACTGCAGGGTGTGCAGCAACTGGCGCTTCTCGGTCACATCGAAGCGGATCGACACATACTTGCGCACCTTGCCGCTGGCCGGGTCCACCAGCGGCACCATGGTGCTGTCGACCCAGTACAACGAGCCGTCCTTGGCGCGGTTGCAGATCTCGCCCTTCCACACCCTGCCCGCCGCCAGTGCCCGCCACATGCCGAGGAAGAACTCCGGCTCGTGCAGGCCTGAATTGAGAATGCGGTGGTTGGCCCCCAGCAGCTCCTCGCGGCTGTAGCCGGAGATGCTGCAGAACTGCTGGTTGACGTAGGTGATACGCCCGCGCAGGTCGGTTTCGGAAAAGATCGCGGCCGCGTCCACGGCCGCACGGTAGTTATCGTCCATAAGCATCCTGCTTCAGCGGTTGAAGCGCTCCACCAGGGCGCGCAAGCCGGCGCACACCTGCTCCAGCTCCGCACCGCGCGAGGCGGCGGCGTTGGCACTGTGGGCGCTTTGCTGGGCAATGCCCGCCACGCCATTGATCTGCCGCGAAACGTCCTCGGCCACTGCCGACTGCTGCTGCGAGGCGGTGGCCATCTGCTGGCTCATGCTGCTGATGCGCTGCACCGCGTCGCGGATGCCATGCAGGGTCTGCTGCGCCTGCTGCACCTGGGCCACGCCCTGCTCCGCTGCCGCGCTGCCCTGGCTGGCCATGCCCACGGCCTGCTCGGCGCCGCTGCGCAGGGCGTCGATGATGCTCTGGATATGCAGGGTCGATTGCCGGGTCTTGTCGGCCAGGGCGCGCACTTCATCGGCGACCACCGCAAAACCGCGGCCTTGCTCGCCGGCCCGCGCCGCTTCGATGGCGGCATTGAGGGCCAGCAGGTTGGTCTGCTCGGCGATGGCGCGGATCATCCCGGTGGCCTCGCCAATCCCGGCGCACTGGCCGGCCAGGTGCAGCACCGCCTGGTTGATCTGCTCGACGGTGGCGGCCAGCGCCTGGATCGCCGCGCCACTGGCATCGGCCACCTGGCTGCCCTGCTCGGCCAGCAGGTGCACGGTTTGCGCTTCGCCTGCGCTGAGTTGCACATGGCTGGCGACCTCGCTGATGGAGGCGGCCATCTCGGTCATCGCCGTGGCGCTGAGGTCGGTTTGCGCGCGTTGCTCCAGCAGCGCCGCCTCGGTGCCGCGAGACAGGCGCCCGGCGTCCTGGGCGGCCACGGCCATTTGCGTGGCCAGGTCGCTCAGGCGCGTGAGCGCGGTCTTCAGGCGGGCTTCTTCGCTGGTCAGCACCAGTTGCAACTGCCCGGCCGCACCGGGCAGGTCGCTGTAGGTCAGCGCGGCCAGCGGGTCGGCGAAGGTGCCTTCGGCGCCCTCGATCACCTGCTGCATCTGCCGGCCGAGGCTATTGCGCATCCACAGCCCGTAGGCCGCGAACAGCGCCAAGGTCAGCCCCTGGCCAGGCAGCCCGGGCCAGAGCTGGTTGGCGCCCACGGCAAGCACCCCGCCCAGCAGTGGCAAGGCCAGCGCCTGGCCCAGCAGCGCCAGCCGGCGGCCCGCAGGCAGCGGGCCCTTGCCCTCGGCCAGGCGCGCGTACAACGCCTCGGCCCGGCGCACCTGCTCACGGGTCGGGCAGACCCGCACCGACTCGTAGCCCACCACCCGCCCGCCTTCGCGTATCGGTGTGACATAGGCATTGACCCAGTAGTAGTCGCCATTGCGGCAGCGGTTCTTGACGATCCCCATCCAGCTCTTGCCGGCCTTGAGGTAGCGCCACATCAGCTCGTACACCGCCGGCGGCATGTCCGGGTGGCGTACCAGGTTGTGCGGGCTACCGATCAGCTCGGCTTCGCTGTAGCCGCTGATGGCGGCGAATTCGGGGTTGCAGTAGGTGATCAGGCTGGCGGTGTCGGTGGCCGAAATCAGCCGCTGATCCTGGGGGAAACATTGCTCGACCGGGGTTACCGGCAAGTTGAGGCGCACGATGAGACTCCATTCACTGACGGCCCGGACGCTGCCCATTGGCAGCCATCGGAACCGATCCACGTCGATCCGCTCCAATGTGCAAATGTGCATCCAGCAGCCCGGGCCTGGCGCCCGATCGGGCTGGATGCGCGACGTTGACTATCCGGTCAAGCCAAGAATTCTACGAAATCCGTCACAAAAATGAAATGAAAGTGATGAAATATGGCGTTGTGCTATATGGATGAATATCGTTAAGTTCTTGATTCTGCATGGGAATTAAGTGATGACGAGATCAGGTCTGGGTTTTGCCCTGCGCCGCTACCGCAAACTGGCGGGTCTGACGCAGGCACAATTCGCCGAACGGACCGGTTTCGATCCCAAGACCATCAGCCGCTTCGAAACCGGCACCTACAGCCCCAGCATCGACGCCCTGTTGATGTTCGCCGGGGTATTGGGCATCAAGCCCAAGGAATTCTTCGCCGAACCCGACGACGAACAGGAGCAGCGCGCCTATCTGTTCGGCGTCATCCACAACGCCCCGCCCAAGGATCTTGGCAAGCTGATTGCAGCGGTCGACCAGGTGCTGGCCAAGCCCTGACCCCGTTCGTCCCACCGCTTGAGTGACCCTTTCCCACCCACGCACCGGACTAGAGCCCGGCAGGCCATCGTGCACCACAACTGGTCAGACCGGTAAGGCCAAAAACCCTTGCCTTGTAGGAAATTTCGCGGTTTTATGGCTCCGCGCTAAACAAACCGGTAAGACCACAAAAATAAATAAGTCCTGCGCTCTTTCGCCCCGTGCGGCACCGAAGCAAGGACACCGACAGAGATACCTCCCATGCTCAAATGGTGCTCGCGTTCGATCTTCCTGCAAGTGGTGCTCGGCCTTGCCCTCGGCATCGCCTGCGGCCTCAGCTTCCCCGACCTTTCCCTGCAACTCAAACCCCTGGGCGACGGCTTCATCAAGCTGATCAAGATGCTGATCGGCCTGATCGTGTTCTGCGTGGTGGTCAGCGGCATTTCCGGTGCCGGCGACCTGAAGAAAGTCGGCCGCATCGGCCTCAAATCGGTGATCTACTTCGAAGTGCTGACCACCATCGCCCTGGTCATCGGCCTGGTGTTCGCCTTCAGCAGCGGCATCGGCAGCGGTGCCAACATCCACCTGGACCAGCTGTCCAGCGCCGACGCCAGCAGCCTGGCCGAGCGTGGCCAGCACATCCACGGCGCCACCGCGTTCTTCATGGACCTGATCCCGACCTCGGTGGTGGGCGCCTTTGCCGACAACAACATCCTCCAGGTCCTGCTGTTCTCGGTGCTGTTCGGCAGCGCGCTGAACCTGGTGGGTGAATCGGCGGCCGGCATCTCGCGGCTGATCAACGAACTGAGCCACGTGATCTTCCGCATCATGGGCATGATCGTGCGCCTGGCGCCGATCGGCGTGTTCGGCGCCATCGCCTTCACCACCAGCAAGTACGGCCTGGAATCGCTGCAGCACCTGGGCGGCCTGGTGGCGCTGTTCTACCTGACCTGCGCAGGCTTCGTGCTGATCGTGCTGGGCACGGTGATGCGCATTTCCGGCCTGAAGCTGCTGCCGTTCATCAAGTACCTGCGCGAAGAGCTGACCATCGTCCTGGGCACCGCCTCCTCCGACGCCGTGCTGCCGCAGATCATGCGCAAGCTCGAACACCTGGGCATCGGCAGCTCCACCGTCGGCCTGGTGATCCCCACCGGCTACTCGTTCAACCTCGATGGCTTCTCCATCTACCTGACCCTGGCCATCGTGTTCATCGCCAACGCCACCGGCACGCCGCTGGAAATGACCGATCTGCTGACCATCCTGCTGGTGTCGCTGGTGACTTCCAAGGGTGCCCACGGCATCCCAGGCTCGGCGCTGGTGATCCTCGCCGCCACCCTCACCGCCGTGCCGGCCATCCCCGTGGTGGGCCTGGTGCTGGTGCTGGCGGTGGACTGGTTCATGGGCATTGGCCGAGCCTTGACTAACCTGATCGGCAACTGCGTGGCCACGGTGGCCATCGCCCGTTGGGAAAAGGACATCGACCTTGAGCGCGCGCAGAACGTGCTCGATGGCAAACCCGGCTTCGCCCATGCACCGCGCAAGGCCGCCAACGCCCATCAACAGGAATTCTGAGCCCATGTGGCCGGCGCTGGCGCCGGCCCTTTCAGGAGCGAAACGTGATCAGCTCATCGACCGTCGTCACCTCAGTGGTGGAAAAACTGCGCCAAGCCCTGGCCCGCGGCCAGTGGCGCTCCGGCGACATGCTGCCGGGCCAGCGTGAACTGGCCGAGCAACTGGGCATCAGCCGCCCCAGCCTGCGCGAAGCGGTGACCGTGCTGGAAACCCTCGGCCTGGTGCGTTCGATGCCGGGCAAGGGCGTGCTGGTGCTGGACGCCGAGGCCGCCACGCTGGAAACCGCCAGCGATACCGCCGCCGCCAGCCTGGCCGACGTGCTGGAGCTGCGCTACACCCTCGAACCCTTCATCGTCGGCCTGGTGGCGCAGTCGGCCAACAGCCAGGACATCGGCCAACTGCGCCTGACCCTGATGGACATGCGCGAAGCCCTGGAGGCCGATGACAGCGAGGCCGGTGCCAAGGCCTACATCGCCTTCCACGAAGCGCTGTTCGCCCTGACCACCAACCCGATCTTCCAGAGCGTGGTGCAGCAGACCGGCAATGCCCTCAAGCAGAGCGCCGGCATGCTGCGCAACTCGCCCGAGCACCTGGCCGCGCGGCTCAAGGAAAACGAAGCGGTGGTGCGCGCCATCCGCGAGCGCAACAGCGCCCAGGCCAGTGCCCAGATGCGCCAGCACATCCTCGCCGAGGGCCAGCGCATGGGCATCGAATTGAACATCCCGGACGACCATCCGCAGCCCTGACCCAAAGGAGAGCGACCATGACCGCCTGCGCCCACGCCGCCCCCCGCCTGCCTGCCCTGCTCGCCGCCGGCGAAACCCGCCTGTCGGCCGAGCAGATCTACCCACGCCTGTTCGACGCCATCCTCGAACAGCGCCTGCCGCCTGGCAGCCTGCTGCCCGAACAGGCCCTGGGCAACGCATTCGGCGTTAGCCGCACGGTGATCCGCCGGGTGCTCGGGCGCCTCTCCGACCAGCAGGTGGTGGTGCAGCGCCCCAGCCACACCGCGCACCTGGCCGCCCCCGACCCGCAACAGGCGCGCCAGGTGCTCAGCGCCCGGCGCCTGGCCGAAACCACCTTGATCAGCCTGGCCGCGCAGCGTGCCCGGCCGGCGCAGGTGCGCCAGTTGCGCCAGCTGGTGGAGCGCGAACGCCAGCATCACGAACGCGGCGAGCGCTGTGCGGCGATCCGCCTGGGTGGCGAGTTCCACCTCAAGCTCGCCCAGGTGGCCGCCAACGCACCGCTGGCGCGGTTTCTCAATGGGCTGGTGCCGATGACCTCGCTGATCATCGCCCGCTACGAATCGCCCTGCTGCGACCACTGCGCCTGGCAGGAGCACGCGGCGATCATCGATGCCGTGGAAGCCGGTGACGAAGGGGCGGCGCTGGCGTTGATGCACGAGCACCTGGACCGCCTGGAAGACAAGCTGAACCTGGAGTGAATGGGCCGCTGCACCTGTGGCAGCCGGCATGCCGGCGATGGGCTGCAGCGCAGCCCCCAGCACCGCGCCCTATACTCGGATAACCGCCCAGCCTCTACCCCAGGGAGGCCACCGAGTGAGCTTGCGCATCCCCCTGCTGCTCTGCCTTGTGCTGGCCCTCGCCGGCTGCGCCGGCAAACGCCCTGCTCCACCGCCGCCGCCCGCCGTACTCAACCCCGCCGCCTGGCAACGCATCGACCAGGAGCTGATCGATGCCTCGGTCGGCGCCGCAGGCTCGGCCAACGACTATGCGCGGCGCTCGATGCGGGTGTGGAAGGAGCAGGTGCAGCAGCGCACCGAGAGCGATTTCATCCCCTGGTTCACCGGCTACTGGACCCAGCAATGGCTGACCCTCAAGGTGGCCTGGTACAAGCTCGACAGCGGCGAAGGCCGCGAGCCTGCGGAAAAACGCCTGGCCCTGTACCTGCAGGAGCAATACCACAAGCGGGTGATCGACCCGGTGGCCGAGCAGATCAACCCCGAAAGCATCCGCGACCGCGCCTGCGAGCTGTACATCCAGCTGTTCGGCCAGCAGTTGCCGGCCATCATTCAGCGCTACAACGCCCCGCCCGAGCAGGTCAGCCAGCGCCTCAACCGCATCCCGGCGATCAACCTGGGCCCACCGCCGGCGCGCAATGCCAGCCTCTACCAACTGCTGCGGGCCAAGGCCCTGGACCAGCAACCCGCCTGGCTGGCCCTGCGCGAATACTTGCATCAACAAGCCGCCAAGGGGCCGGGCAGGACCGATGTCGGCCTGTCATCGGTGGCCAACCGCGCCAGCGAAAAACTCGGCGCCACGCTCGCCCCACGGGGCATTGCCAGCGCCGTGGCCAGCGCGGTGGGCAAGGTGGCCGGAGCGATGATTTCGGTGGCGGCGGCGGGCTACGGGATGATCACCCATGACCGCGACCACCCGGAGATGGTCGAGCAGTTGCGGGTGATCCTCAACGTGGCGCTCAACCAGGAGTGGCAGGAGTTGATGGAAAACCGCCAGAGCGGGGCCATGGCGGGGGTGTACTACTTGTCGGGGCAGGTCGAGGACAGCCTGCTGGCCAGTGCGCCGCGGGCGCAGGAGCCGGAAGAGGTGCCACAAGCCCAGCAACCGTTGCTGATTCGCCTGCCCTAGCGGCAATCCGTACTGGCCTCTGTGGGAGCGGGCTTGCCCCGCGAAGAGGCCGCTACTGACACCCTCAGGCAGTGGCCATCGCCGATGTCGGCAAACCAAAGATCCGGTCAAAGGCCCAGTTGTAGGCAAAGGTGTAGCACGGCACCAGAATGATGAACGCCAGGTCCACCAGAAACGCCTCGACCAGGCTCATGCCCAGCCACCAGGCAATCAGCGGAATCAGGTACACCACCAAGGTCAGCTGGAACCCCACCGCATGCGCCACCCGCCGCGCCACGCTGCGCCCGCGCTTGGCCTGGCGGCTTTCCCAGTACTCGAACAGACTGTTGTAGATCAGGTTCCAGAGCATGGCGATGGTGGTGATCATCACCGCCAGCGGCCCGGTGTGCGAGGCCTGGGTGTCGGACAGATACGCCAGCCCCAGGGTCGACATGCACAGCCCGATCAGTTCATAGAAGGTCACATAGACCAGTTTGCGTTTGACTCCCTGCACCGGGAAAACCTCATGTCGCGAAAACGAAGGGCGCAAGGATGCTTCAATTAACCTGACAGAAAAAGTTGGCAGCTTTCAGATTAACTGACAGCATGCGCCCATGAACTTTTCCAGCGACAACATCCAGCTGTTTCTCGCCGTGCTCGACCGCGGCTCGTTCTCGGCAGCGGCCCGGGCCTTGCAGCGCGTGCCCTCGGCGGTGAGCATGGCAATCGGCAACCTGGAGGCGGAGCTGGGCTATGCCCTGTTCGAGCGCGGCCCGCGCGAAGTGCGCGCCACCGCCCAGGCCCTGGCGCTCGAACCTCACGCGCGGCTGATCGCCGAACAGCTGGGGCTGTTGCAGGTGCATGCGCTGGAGCTTTCCCAGGGGCTGGAAAGCCGCCTGACCGTGGCCGTGGTGCCGGACATCGACCACCGCCCCCTGCTGGCCGCCATCGCCAGCCTCGGCGAGCGCTTTGCGCTGCTCGACATCGACTTGCTCAGTGCCCCCCAGGACGAAGCCCTGCAACTGCTCGACAGCGGCCGCGCCGACCTGTGCCTGGCCTTCGCCGGCCTGCAGGTCGATGCCCGGCGCGGCTTTCAGCACGTCGGCACGGAAACCCTGGTGGCGACCCTGGCGCCCCATCACCCGGCCCTGCGCGAAGGCCGCATCCGCAACCTTGAAGATCTGATCGAGGTGCGCCAGATCCTGGTGCGCAGCCGCGACCTGCCGCTGCTCGACCCGCGGGCGCTGATCGGTGCCACGCACTGGTCCACCGACAGTTTCGACCTGGCCCTGCAGATGGTCGAAGCCGGCCTTGGCTGGGGTGACCTGCCACTGGCCCGGGTCGCGCCGCTGATCGCCAGCAGCCGGCTGGTGCGCCTGGCGTTCGGCAACACGCGCAACGAATTGCAGTTGCCCATCCACGCCCTGTGGCGCAAGCAACAACCGCTGGGCCAGGCGGCGCGCCTGCTGATCGAGCAGCTGGCGCACCGCTAGGGGTGCCGTCCGTCGCCTGCGGCGCAAGACAATGCGCCGGCATTTCAATGTTTTACCGCCCGCGCCGATAGCTCAGGAGACAGGCCCCGCCAGCGCGCCACAAGCGCGCGGCGCCCTCCCCTCCATGGCTTAAGGTCTCGAAACATGAACCTGAAATTTCGCCACAAAATCCTGCTCAGCGCCTGCGGCGTCGTGGTGCTGGCATTCGCCCTGTTCACCCTCTACAACGATTACCTGCAACGCAACACCTTGCGCCAGAACATCGAAGCGTCGGTCCAGCAGGCTGGCGCCCTGACCGCCAGCAGCGTGCAGAACTGGATGAGCGGACGCATCCTGGTGCTGGAAAACCTGGCCCAGGACATCGCCACGCAAGGGGCCGGCGACACGCTGGCCGGGCTGATCGAGCAACCTTCCTACACGCGCAACTTCCTCTTCACCTACCTGGGCCAGGCCAACGGCGTGTTCACCCAGCGCCCCGACACGCAGATGCCCGCCGGTTACGACCCGCGCCAGCGGCCGTGGTACGCCAGTGCGGCGAACGCCGGGCAGACCGTGCTCACCGCCCCCTACCAGGGCGCTGTCGGCGGCCTGATGGTGACCATCGCCACCCCGGTCAAAAGCAAGGCCAGCGGCGAGTTGATCGGCGTGGTCGGCGGCGACCTGACCCTCGACACCCTGGTGCAGATCATCAATTCGGTCGACTTCGGCGGCATCGGCCATGCCTTCCTGGCCGACAGCGAAGGCCAGGTGATCGTCAGCCCCGACAAAAGCCAGCTGATGAAAAACCTCAAGGACATCTACCCCGGCAGCGGCCTGCGCGTGGCCGCGGGGATGCAGGATGTGCAGCTCGATGGCCAGGAGCGGCTGATCTCGTTCGCCCCGGTGGCCGGCCTGCCGTCGGCGCAGTGGTACATCGGCCTGTCGATCGACAAGGACAAGGCCTACGCCGCCATCGGCCAGTTCCGCACCTCGGCGGTGATCGCCATGCTCATCGCCGTGGTCGCCATCGCCGTGCTGCTGGGCCTGCTGATCCCCGTACTGATGCGCCCGCTGACCACCATGGGCCGGGCCATGCGCGACATCGCCGAGGGCGAAGGCGACCTGACCCGGCGCCTGGACGTGCAGCACAAGGACGAGTTCGGCGAGCTGGCCAGCTCGTTCAACCGCTTCGTCGAGCGCATCCACACCTCGATCAGCGAAGTGTCCTCGGCCACGCGCCTGGTGCACGACCTGTCGGAGCAAGTGGTCAACGCCTCCAACGCCTCGATCATCGGCTCCGAAGAGCAGAGCATGCGCACCAACAGCGTTGCCGCGGCGATCAACCAGCTGGGCGCCGCCACTCAGGAAATCGCCCGCAACGCCGCCGACGCCTCGCAGCATGCCAGTGGCGCCAGCGAACAGGCCCACGGCGGGCGCGAGGTGGTGGAGGAAACGATCAGTGCGATGACCGCCCTGTCCCAGCGCATCAGCGAGTCCTGCGCGCAGATCGAAACGCTCAACGCCAGCACCGACGAAATCGGCAAGATCCTCGACGTGATCAAGGGCATTTCCCAGCAGACCAACCTGCTGGCGCTCAACGCCGCCATCGAGGCTGCGCGCGCGGGCGAGGCCGGGCGCGGCTTTGCCGTGGTCGCCGACGAGGTACGCAACCTGGCGCACCGCACCCAGGAGTCGGCCGAAGAGATCCACCGCATGATCACCGGCCTGCAGGTGGGCTCACGCGAAGCGGTGCACACCATGAACACCAGCCAGGTGTCCAGCGAGCAGACCGTGCAGGTGGCCAACCAGGCCGGCGTGCGCCTGGCCAGCGTGACCCAGCGCATTGGCGAGATCGACGGCATGAACCAGTCGGTGGCGACCGCGACCGAAGAGCAGACGGCGGTGGTCGAGAGCCTGAACCTGGACATTACCCAGATCAACGCGCTCAACCAGCAAGGGGTGGAGAACCTGAATGAAACCCTGCGCCATTGCGATGCGCTGGCGCAGCAGGCCGGGCGCTTGAAGCAACTGGTGGACAGCTTCCGCATCTGAGGTGAACCCATCGCCGGCAAGCCGGCTCCCACAGGCAATATGCTGTAGCCAAAATCGCATGACACCTGTGGGAGTGGGCTTGGAGGCGTGAGTGACTGTCTGCGTAGGGCAGTTCAGCGTGATTTGTAGGATCTTTCTTGCTGTGTCTTGGCGCGACTTTCTTGCGCTTGGCGAGTGCTAGCTTCCCGGCTTTCACTCGAGGAGATAGCGCATGGCACGTTTCAGGATCCAGGGCAGGAACCAGGCGTTGAACGGGGACCGCACCACCACAGGGGCCACATGCCTGGCCAGCGGTAGCGGGTTCAAAGGGCATGGGCGTGAAGCGCTGCGGTTGTATGACAAGACCACCCAATGCCCTGCCTGTGGGGAAGTCGGCACGCTGGTTGAAGGGGTACAGAACTTCGTCATCCAAGGCCGCCCGGCGGTGGTTGATGGGGCGTTGGTGGCGTGTAAATGCCCAGCGGGAAAAAACCGCGTCCTAGCCTTGGGAGGGCCTGGTGAAGCGGCAAGCACCTCAACCACACAGCAGGCGAGCCAGGCACATACCGCCCAAGCTGCAGCTTCACCAACAGCATCACCGAGCCACGCATTCAGCACCCCGGCAAGTGCCTCACCGGCGCTAGTCGAGCCGGGCTTTCACATCGTGCAACGCAGCATGTCGTTCGAGCAGGTGCTGGAGAGCCTGGGAGCAACGCATAGCCCACTGCCCATCTCACTTTTGCAGCGGCTCAATCCCACATTTGCCGAAGGTTTCAAGGCTGGTGAGATCTTCGTGCTTGGCAGTCCCGGTAGCGGCTTTGCCTGCAATGCTCAGGAAACCGAACTGATGATGGTGGCGGAGAAGGCCAGAGAGTCGCTAGCCATTCTTTCCGTTGAGGAAGCCAACTTCATGATGCGGCATATCGGTGAGATTGCCGGGGTGCTGAATGGGGCGAGTCAGTCGATGGGGGTGGGCAAGGACATGCTGGAACGCGGCTTGGGGCAGGTCAAGGATACGTTGAAAGGAATTGAAGCCTTGCATCAGCAACAGTTTGCACTGCACGGCCATTTGAACAGTGCGGACTTCTTCGCAAAGCGCAAAGAGCTGTACCAGCATTTGAGCGCACAGTTACGGGCTGGTTTTTTGAATAAAACATTGAATCTAGGCAGTTACGACACACTTCGGCGCGACCTGGGTATCTCCACCAAAAGCTTGGTGCATCACTGGAAAAAGGCGGGTGGGCCAGGGCAGATTCCGGGGTATGCCACGCACCTTGATGAAGTGGCGAAGACGTCTAATTACTTGAAGTATGGCGGGTACGTGGCGATTGGACTCGGGGCGGGTTCTTCCTATCTCAAAGTGCAGGAAGCCTGTAGGGCTGGAGAGACCGAGGCGTGTAAAAGAATTCGTTTTACCGAAACTGGCAGCTTTTCAGGTGGTTTAGGTGGAGGAATAGCGGGCGCTAAGGTAGGGGCTGAAGCATCTCGACTAGTCTGCGCATTTGGAATCTACGGCAAGGTCGTTTGCGGGGTCATACTTGTTGGCAGTGTTTCTTTTGCTTTGAGCAAAGGGGGGGAGAAATTTGGAGAGGCCGCTGGTGAAGTCGTCTTCGAGAATCTGTATGACTGAATTCAATTCCTGGCCTGGCAGCCTACAGATCGCCTTCTTCCTCGCGCCCTTTGTTATCGGCGCTGTTGGCCTTGGAGTTCATTATCACCTTGCAGGATCTCGGCATTTTGAGGCGCTTTGTTCAGCGTTTAAAAATAGTCCCGGAGTGATTGAAGACTTGAGGTATTGGACCACCGTATCAATTCGAACCAAGGCCATGATAGTGGCGGGTATAACATTAGGGGCGATTTGTCCGACGCTGGTGGTTCGTAGAGGCTGGTTGAATGCTGAAGACTGTCGAAATTGTCCGATCTATTTGAAGCGACGTCTCCAATTTTCATTTTGGTGTACCGCAGTGGCAGCTATCTGGATCATGGCTGGCTGGGCATTGATCGAGCTTGGCAAACCCCCACAGTGACCGCAGCGCCGCCGATCCCTGTGGGAGCCGGCTTGCCGGCGATTGGGCTGCGCAGCAGCCCTTACGCCACCGCCACCTTGCCCTGCCTGCCGCGCCGCAGCCAGGCCAGCAACACCGCCGCCATCAGCACGAACCCCAGGTAGCCGAACAGCGGATACACCTGCCCCACCAGGCTGATGAAGCCCACCAGGCTGCAGACGAACGCCACCACCCCGGTCACCACCGAGCCCCAACGGAACTTGGCGGTGCCCGCCGGCAGCAGCCGGGACAGGAACGAGAACAGCGTGCCCACCGCCGTGTTGACGATCATGCCGAAAATGATCAGGCACATCACCAGCCCCAGCAGCGGTGAAACCTCGTTGGCGATCGACAGCATCGGCATCGGCAGGTCGGCGACGCTGTCCAGGCGCGACAGCAAGCCGGCGCTCATCACCAGCATCAGCCCACCCAGCGCGGCGCCGCCGAGCAAGCCGCCCCATATCGCGGTCTTCTCGCCCTTGGCCGAACCGCCAAGAATCGCCAGGATCGGCGCGCCGGCGACGATGTTGTACGACACATACAAGAACGCCCCCAGCAGCCAGTGGCGCGTACCGGCCTGCTGCTGGCTGGCCAGTTGGTCGAGCATGGCGAAACTCTGCCCGCGGGTGAACACGGCATACAGGGCGATGGCCGAGGCCACCAGGATCAGCAGCGGGGTGATGGCGCCGATGGCGACGATCACCTTGCGCACGTCCAGGCACACGATGCCCACCACCAGCAGGGTCACCAGCACGCTGCCGGTCAGCGCCGGGATGCCGAACTGCTGCTCCAGCAAGGCACCGCCGCCGGCCAGCATCACCACGGTCACGGCGAACATGAAGAAGGTGATCAGCCAGTCGACGAACAAACCCAGGTGGCGCCCGCAGATGGCCTGGATCACATCCTTGTGCGACGTCGCCCGCTGGCGGTTGCCAAGCGCCGCCAAGGCCATGCCCAGGAAGGTGAACAGCGCGGCGCTGACCAGCGCCCCGGCCAGCCCCCAGACGCCGAAATCGACGAAGAACAACAGCAACTCCCGCCCGGACGCAAAGCCCGCCCCTACGATCACGCCGACGAAGGCCCCGGCGATCTTCAGTTGTTCTTGCATGTGAACCTCAGGTTATTTTTGTTGTGTGTGGGTGGCCCCGTCGCGGGCATGGCCGCGACGGGGCTGCACTCAGCCCTGGCCGATGTAGGCCTGCACTTCGATTTCCACGTCCACGCCCAGCGCCAGTGCCGAGGCCACGGTGGAGCGCACCGGCAGCGCCTCACCGAAGAAGGCCTTGTAGACCTCGTTGAAACCGGCGAAGTGGGCCATGTCGGACAGCCACACGGTCACCTTGACCACCTGGTCGAAGCGCGCGCCGCAGGCCTCCAGGCTCTCGGCGATGCGCTCGCAGGCGGCGCGCGTCTGGGTCTGGATATCGCCACGTACCACCTCGCCCGCCGGGCTCATCGGCACCTGCCCGGAAAGGAACAGGAAACCGCCCGCCTTGACGGCACGCGAGAACGGGAATGGCAGGCTGCTGGGGAAACGCTGGATGTCGTTGCTCATGCAAAGCTCCTTTCAGGATGACTGGAAACGTGCCGGGGACAGGCGCTCGGGCGCCACGCCCTGGGCAATCAGGCTCGGGCACAGCGGCTGCCCGAGCAACAGGTCGGCGGCCAGGCGCGAAGCACCGGCCGCCGACTGGATACCATAGCCGCCCTGCGCCGCCAGCCAGAAGAAGCCCGGCGCCTGCGGGGCGAAGCCGATCACCAGGTCGCCATCGGCCACGAACGAACGCAGGCCCGCCCAGCTGTGGCTGGGGCGGCGGATGGCCAGGGTGGTCATGGCTTCGATGTTGTAGATGCCCAGGGCGATGTCGAGCTCTTCGGGGGCGGCGTCCTGCGGCTCGACCGGGTCGGCGTTGGCGGGGGAGCCCAGCAACTGGCCGGCGTCGGGCTTGAAGTAAAAGCTCTCGTCGACACCGATCACCGCCGGCCAGCGGGCGAAGTCCTGCTCGGCCGGGCCGGGGAAAGTAAAGGCGCTGCGCCGGCACGGCTGCAGGCCGATCGGCGCCACCGCGCATTGCGCGGCCACCCGGTCGGCCCAGGCGCCTGCGGCATTGACCAGCTCGCGCGCCTGCAACTGGCTGCCGTCGGCCAGCGTCACATGCCACACGCCATCCAGGTAGCGGCCTTCGAGCAGCTCGGCATTGCAGCGCAGCTCACCGCCGGCGGCGCGGTAGCCGCGCAGGAAGCCCTGGTGCAGGGCATGCACATCGAGGTCCATGGCGCCTGGCTCGTGCACGGCACCGACGATGACTTCGTCGCGCAGGCTCGGCACCAGTGCCAGGGCGGCTTCGCGGTCCAGCAGGCTGACGTCGGTGCCATTGGCCAGGTTCTGCGCGTAGGTGGCTTGGAGCAATTCGCCCTGCTCATGGCTGGCGACGTACAGGCAGCCACGTGGTTCGAGCAGCGGGTGCTCGCAGAAGCCTGCCGGCGGCGTTTCGTAGAACGCCCGGCTGGCGCGGGTCAGGGCCTGGATCTGCGGGGTGCCGTAGGCCTCCATGAACATCGCCGCGGAGCGCCCGGTGGAGTGGTAGCCCGGCTGCGCTTCACGCTCCAGCAGCAGCACCTGGCGCTGGCCCGCCAGGCGGTAGGCCAGGGAGGCGCCGGCAATGCCGGCACCAATGATCAAGGTGTCGTAGATCGGGGTCATGCACGCTCCTGCCAGGGAATTATCATTTATGAGAATTCTAATATATGAGAATTTAGAAATAAGCAAGGCTGCAAGGTAAGATGCCCGACCTTTGTCCTACACCGAGAGCCGCGAATGCCCGATGACCGCCCTGCCGCCACAGGCCGCCCCACTGCCCTGCCCCTGCTCGATCGCGCCGAGGTTGGCGGGCGCCTGCGCCAGGTGCGCAAGGCCCGCCAGCTGACGCTCAAGCAGTTGTCTGCGCTCAGTGGTGTGCCGGTCTCGACCTTGTCGAAGATGGAATTGGCGCAGGTGTCGGTGGGCTACGAGAAACTCGCCGCCGCAGCGCGGGCGCTGAATATCGACATCGCCCAGCTGTTTCGTGCCAGCGGCTCGGTGAATGCCCCGGTACCTGTGACCGTGGTGGTCGACTCCTTGCCAGCGGCGGCGGGCTACTCCACCGGCACCTACGACTACCACCCGCTTGCCGGGGACTTCCCGCAGCGGCGCATGACCCCCGCCTATGCCCGCATCATCGCGCGCGAACGCGGCCAGTTCGATGACTTTATCCGCCACCCCGGGCAGGAGTTCGCCGTGGTGCTGAGCGGGCGCGTGCGCATCGAGTTCGAAACCGGCGAGGCGGTGCGCATCGGCCCGCAGGAAACGGCGTATTTCGACAGCCAGGTGGGGCATATCTACCTGTCGGAAAGCGACGACGGCGGCGACGCCCATGTGATGGTGGTGATGACCGACCGCTGAGCTGCCGCTGGTTATAACCTAATAACGAACAAGTCTATTTGGCTATAAAAACTCCCTATATGCTGGCACCCATCCGATCACGGGCAAAGCTGGGCAGTCGAGTAGCGTATGGATGTAGGTTCTTTCGGTTTCACCCTTGCCGGACTGGTTGTGGGTTTCATCGTCGGCATGACCGGCGTGGGTGGCGGCTCGCTGATGACGCCAATCCTGCTCTGGTTCGGCATCAACCCCGCCACCGCCGTGGGCACCGACCTGCTCTACGCCGCCATCACCAAGGCCAGTGGCGTCTGGGTACATGCCCGCAACAAGAACATCGACTGGAAGATCACCGGCCTGCTGAGCCTGGGCAGCGTGCCGGCTGCGGCACTCACCCTGCTGTTCCTCAGCACCCTGCACACCGACACCTCGGCGCTCAACGCCATCATCAAGCAGGGCCTGGCGGTGGTGCTGATCCTCACCGCGCTGGCGATCCTGTTCAAGTCGCGCCTGCAGGCCTTCGCCAGCCGCCATGCCGGTGACCACTATCACTTGAGCGACCGCAGCCTGAATATCCTCACCGTGCTGACCGGCGTGGTGCTCGGGGTGATGGTCACGCTGACCTCGATCGGTGCCGGCGCGCTGGGCACCGTGGCGCTGTTCCTGCTCTACCCGTTCCTGGTCACCCGCCGCCTGGTGGGCACCGAAATCGCCCACGCCGTGCCGCTGACCCTGGTGGCGGGCCTCGGCCACGCCGGCATGGGCAACATGGACTGGTCGCTGCTGGGTTACCTGCTGCTCGGTTCGTTGCCCGGCATCTACCTGGGCAGCCACCTCACCGGGCGCATCTCCGACCGCGTGCTGCGCCCGTGCCTGGCGGCGATGCTGCTGCTGATCGGCTACAAACTGGCATTCTGAAGCGCCTGGGCCGCGATAAAGTCGCGGCCTGGCAGGAACACTGCGGTACGATCGCCAGTCCAACTAGGCGAAATGCCACCAGAGCCCGTTCAATGCCAGCCACCCCCAGCCCGTTACTGCTCGCCCTGCGCGAAGGCACCCTCACCTGCCACAAAGCCCTCGAGGCGCGCCTGCCGTTCTTCGATGCCGGCTTCGACACCGCCGCCTACAGCCGGCTGATGCAAGCCTACTACGGCTTCCACGCGCCGCTCGAAGCGCGCCTGGGCGCGTACCAGGAACCCTTGCGCGCCAAGACCCCCGCACTGGCACTGGACCTGCAGGCCCTCGCACTGAGCGCCAGCGACATCGACACCCTGCCCTTGTGCCAAGCCTTGCCGGTGGTGCGCGACGAAGCCAGCGCCCTGGGCGTGATGTACGTGCTGGAAGGCTCGACCCTGGGCGGCCAGGTGCTCAAGCGGGCGATGGCCGAGCGCCTTGGCCTGGGGCCGAGCAGCGGTGCGGGTTTTCTGGATGTGTACGGCGCCCTTACCGGGCGCTACTGGCGCGACTTCCTCGAGCGCCTCGACCAGGCCCCGAGCGCCCCGGCGGCGCAGGCCGCCACCGTGCAGGCAGCTATCGACACCTTCGCCTGTTTCGAACACTGGCTGGGGCAGCGCAACGTGCTCAACCCGGCGCCGGTCAACTGACCCACTGCCACAGCCCCCAAGCCGGCAGTGCGCCGGCCAGCCACACCGCCAGGCGCGGCCAGTAAGGCAACAGCACGACCAGCAGCAGCCCGGCCAGGGACAGCAGCGCGCACCACGCCACCGGCCCCATCGCCCAGCCCCAGGCCTGGGCGCACAGCCACAGGCTGGCCAGCAGCGCCAGCCAACCCGCGCCGCGCAGGAGCTTGCCAAACACGGCCGGGCACTCGCGCTGCCATACATGTTTGTAGTGCCGCTGCAGCCCCTGGCACAGCCCGAGCATGCCGGCGTAGGCAAACAGCCCGGCACCTGCGATCAACAGCATCATGCGCCCACCTCCAGCCGCCGCCCTGCCCCGACCTTGCGCGTTGCCGGCTGCGCCCGCTGAACGCGCAGCGCCACCAGGCCCAGCAAGGCGCCCAAGGCCAGCGCGCCTGCCGCCACACCCAGGCGCAACGCGTCATCCAGCCCGCCGAATGCCACCTGGCCCATGCACAGCAGCGCCGCCAAACCCAGTTGTTCGACCCAAGCCTGGCGCGCCGGCCTCACGCCCGCGTGCAACAGCGCCAACAACCACAGGCCGAAGAATGCCCGCACCTCCCAGGCCTCGCGCCCGGCCAGCTCCATCGGCAACAGGCGGCTGGCCCACAACAGGCCCACGCACGCCAGCAGCAGCCCGGAAACGAAGCCGACATTGCATACCTCGGCCAGCCTGTACCAGCGGTGGCCAGGCGCTTCGCTGCTGGCGTACTAGCGCCCACGCTTGACGCAGAACAGCACCAGCCCGCTGGCGATCATCACGCAACTGATCACGCCGCAGACGAAATACAGCCAGCGCATCGGGTAGCCGCCGAACTGGGCAAAATGCAGGCCGGCCATCACCCGCTGGGTCAACGGCGCCGCCCGCCACTCGCTGACATCGCTGAGCAGCGCGCCGCTGACTCCGTCGAAGACCATCGCCTGGCCCTTGGACAGTGCGATGCGATTGCCCAGTTCGGGGCGGATTTCGATACGTGCTCCTGCAGTGTTGGGGTTGCGGATGTTGAACCCGGCGATCGGCCCCAGCCGCGCCTCGGCCTGGGCCAGCAACGGCGCGATGTCGACCAGCTCGGCCGGCTGCTTGCTCAGCGCCCGTGGCTGCTCCAGGCGGGCGTTGCCCTGGGCCTGGAAGTAGGCGCGGTTGTCGCCGGCGAACAACGCATCGACGCCGGCCGGGATGTAGATGAGCATGAAGATCACCAGGCCGGTGTAGGTGATCATCAGGTGGAACGGCAGCAACAGCACCGCGCTGGCGTTGTGAAAGTCCAGCCAGGAACGCTGGCCCTTGCCGGGCCGGAAGGTGAAGAACTCCTTGAAGATCTTCTTGTGGATGACGATGCCGGTGACCAGCGCCGCCAGCATCACCAGGGCCAGCGCCCCGACCACGAAGATGCCCCAGTTGCGCGGCAGGTCGAGGGTGAAGTGAAAGCGGAAGAAGAAGTTGCCGCCGACGCTGTCGCGCACCGCGATGGGCTCACCACTGCCTGGGTCCAGTTGCACCCCGCCGCCATGGCGCCGCTCGCCGGTGGACACCCGAAGCCCAGGGGCACGCTCGGTCGGCAGGCTGACGCCCCAGTTGCCGGCCTGGGCTTCGTTCGCCTGCAGGTAGTCGATGGCGCGTTGCGCGGCGGTGGCCTGGGGCACTGCTGCCGACGGAATCTCCGGCTGCATCCAGTGGTTGAGCTCCTTGTCGAAGACCGCCAGGGTGCCGGTGACGAAGATGGCGAACAGCAGCCAGCCGAAGATCAGCCCGGCCCAGGTGTGCAGCCAGGCCATCAATTGGGTGAAGGTGTTTTTCATGCCAGCCACTCCAGGGCCTGGGGCCAGAAGCCGAGCAGTGCCAAGGGCGCCGCCACCGCCAGCGGCGCCCAGGCGCGCAGGGCGTCACGGCTGGCGAAGGCCCAGAGGATGGCCAGGGTGTAGAAGAGGAAGGCGGGCAAGGTGGCGACGATGACCGCATCGCGGTCGGCCAGTGGCAACAGGCGGGCCAGGCAAGCGGTGGCGGCGTAGCTGAAGGCATAGCCGCCGAGCAGCGCGGCGGCGCTGCGGGAGAGGATTTGCAGCCAGGCGGGGGATCTAGACATGTGGCTTCCTTGAAAATCGGTGCGCCCCATTCGCGGGGCAAGCCCGCTCCCACAGAACCTGCACAGCCTCAAGGACAGTGGGTGGCCTGTGGGAGCGGGCTTGCCCCGCGAATGGGGCGCACAGCGGCCCCTAAGCTCAGAAGGAGATATTCAGCGCAGCAAACAGCGCCCGCCCCGGCTGGTTATAGGTATTGGCCCCCGAGCTGCTGGCATTGCCGCCACGCAGAATCTGCTTGTCGAACACGTTGTTCACCCCCACCCGCACGTCATAGTTGGCGTTGAACTTGTACCCGGCACTCACATCCACCAGCCCATAGGCCTCGACGTCCTGCTGCGCCTCGCTGTCGTACTTTTCCTGGGTGCGGTAGTTGTAGGTCGGCGACTTCTGCTTGCCGTAGTAGGTACCGGCCAGCTGCAACGACAGCTTGTCGGTGGCGCGCCAGTCGAGGGTGCTGTTGACCGTGTACTCGGGGATCACCGACAGCGGCTCGCCGGTCTCGCGGTTGTCGTTGTCGAGCATCCAGGTCAGGTTGGTGTTCCAGTCCAGCACCGGGCTGAGCTCGACGAACAGGTTGCCCTCGATCCCTTCCACCCGCGCCTTGCCGGCGTTTTCCCACTGGGTCACGCGGCGGCCGTTGTTGATGGTGTAGAGCAGGTCGGTGCCGCCGATGATCTTGTTCTGGTAGTCGTTGCGAAAGTACGTCGCGCTGGTGCGCCAGCTGCCACGGTCGTACAGCAGGCCGATTTCCTTGTTGACGCTGATCTCCGGCTTGAGGTCGGCATTGCCCTGCAGGTAGCAGCCGCCAGAGTTGCCCTGCTGCACGCTGCAGCCCTGGCCACGGCTGTAGAGCAGGTAGTTGGGGTTGGACTGGTACAGGTTCGGCACCTTGTAGGCGCGGGCGATGCCGCCCTTGACCGACAGCGCCTCGGTGAGCTTGTGCGACAGGTTGAGGCTGGGGCTGAAGTTGTCGCCGAACATCTCGTGGTGGTCGAAGCGCAGGCCTGGGGTCACGGTGGTGTCGCCAAGGATGATGTTGTCCTCGACGAACAGCGCGTAGCTCTTGGCGGTCATCTTCGAGTCGCTGCGGTCGAAACCGATGATCGCGTTGCCGCTGCCGCCGCTCGGGTCGAAACTTTGCGGGCGGAACGAGCCCTGGTCATTGAGCGACTCGTACAGGTATTCGCCGCCCAAGGTCAGCACGTGCTCGGTGCTGCCCATGGCGAACGGCAGGTTCACCTCGCTGCTCAGGCGCGTGTTGCGCAGCCGCGACATCGCCGCACCACTGTCGTTGATCGCCCCTTCCGGGCCTCCGGCCAGGCCCTCGTTGAGGCGCCAGTTGCGCACGTACTCGTAGGCCAGGGTGCTCTTGCTGGTACCCCAGGTGAAGTCGCCCAGGTGGGTCAGGTCGTAGGTGTTGCGCTGCATGACGTTGGTTTCGTGGCCATACAAACTGTCGATCAGCTCGAGGTTGCCGCCACCGTTGCTGTTCATGGTGTCGCCGGCGTAGATGTTGCCCTGGCGGCTGTAGCCTGCGCTGGCCTCCAGGCGGTGCTCGTCGTTGAGCTTCCAGCTCAGCAGGCCGTTGATGTCCTTGTTGCGCACGCCCTCGCGGCCGGCCACCAGCGCGCTGTTGGCATGCCCGGCGTTGATGTCCAGGTCGTCGGCGTCGGTCTTGGCCAGGCCACCGAACAGGCGGAACCCGAGGTCATCGGTAAGGCCGCCGCTGAGGTTGAAGTTGGCGCGGCGGCTGGCGCCTTCGGCGCTGTCTTCGGGCATCTGGGTGTAGAAGTTGAGGTTGCCCTTGAGCTCGTCCGTGGGCCGCTTGGTGATGATGTTGACCACCCCGCCCATGGCCCCGGAGCCATAGCGCGCGGCCGCCGGGCCACGCAGGATTTCGATGCGCTCGACCGCCTCGGCCGGCACCCAGTTGGTTTCGCCGCGGGTGTCGCGGTCGCCGTTCCAGCCGTAGCGCACGGCGTTGCGCGCACTGGAGGGCTTGCCGTCGATGAGGATCAGGGTGTTTTCCGGGCCCATGCCGCGCAGGTCGATCTGCCGGTTGTTGCCGCGTGCGCCGCTGGCGCTGTTGCCAGTCAGGTTGACGCCAGGCTCGCGGCGGATGATGTCCGAGAGGTCGTTGGCCGGCGGGCGGCGCTTGATGTCTTCTTCGGTGATGATCGAGGAGCCCAGCGCCTGGCGCGCTTCGCGCTCGGCGGTGATCAGGGTGTCCTGGATCACCAGCGCCTTTTCCCCTGCCGGGGCCTGCAGCACCTCACCGGAACGCTGCGGCTCGGCGTCGGCGGCATTGGCCAGCATGGCTGGCGATGCCAGGGCGACGAAGGCCAGGGCCACGCTGTTGGGTGAGGTTTTGCACTGCATTGACACATCTCCTGCGGATCATGGGCGAACGGCACACCCCAGGCGGATGCCGGAAGCCTTCGCCCACCGGCCTCGTTTGGGGGCCAACAGGGATGGTGAATATAGTGATTCTCAAATGAGTTTAAATCTTATTTACGAAACTTACATGTTTGTAACGGAACTTGTCCGAAGCGACGGTGGCCCGTGTACAGTCGTGACCGCCCTTCCCATCCACGTCGAGACAAGCTGTCCATGCTCACCGCCGCACTGATCTTCCTGTTCACCCTGACCCTGGTCATCTGGCAACCCAAAGGCCTGGGCGTGGGCTGGAGCGCCACCCTCGGCGCCGCGCTGGCGCTGCTGTTCGGGGTGGTCTCGCTGCACGACATTCCTGCCGTGTGGGCCATCATCTGGAACGCCACCGGCACCTTCATCGCCCTGATCATCATCAGCCTGCTGCTGGACGAAGCCGGGTTCTTCGAATGGGCCGCACTGCATGTGGCGCGCTGGGCGCGAGGCGACGGGCGCCGCCTGTTCGCCTTCATGGTGCTGCTGGGCGCGGCGGTGTCGGCGCTGTTCGCCAATGACGGTGCGGCGCTGATCCTCACCCCGATCGTCATGTCGATGCTGCTGGCGCTGCGCTTCTCCCCTGCCGCGACCCTGGCCTTCGTCATGGGCGCCGGCTTCATTGCCGACACCGCCAGCCTGCCGCTGGTGGTGTCGAACCTGGTCAATATCGTGTCGGCGGATTACTTCGGCCTGGGCTTCAACGCCTATGCCGCCGTGATGGTGCCGGTCAACCTGGTGGCGGTGGCGGCCACGCTGCTGGTGCTGTGGCTGTATTTTCGCCGGGACATTCCGCAGCGCTACGCCACCGATGAGTTGAAGCTGCCGGCCATGGCCGTGCGCGACCGGGCGACCTTCCGTGTCGGCTGGGTGGTGCTGCTGGCGTTGCTGGCCAGCCTGTTCGTGCTCGAACCGCTGGGCATCCCGGTCAGTGCAGTGGCCGCAGCGTGCGCGGCGGTGCTGTTCGCCGTCGCTGCGCGCGGTCACGTGATCTCCACCCGCCGCGTGCTGCGCGAGGCGCCGTGGCAGATCGTGGTGTTCTCGCTGGGGATGTACCTGGTGGTCTATGGCTTGCGCAATGCCGGCCTGACCGACTCGCTCACCAGCGCGCTGAACTGGCTGGCCGGCCACGGGCTGTGGGCCGCCTCGCTGGGGACCGGGCTGATTGCGGCGCTGTTGTCGTCGGTGATGAACAACCTGCCCAGCGTGCTGATCGGCGCGCTGTCGATCCATGCCAGCGAGGCGCAGGGGGTGATGAGGGAGGCGATGATCTACGCCAACGTGATTGGCTGCGACCTGGGGCCGAAGATCACCCCGATCGGCAGCCTGGCCACGTTGCTGTGGCTGCATGTGCTGGCGCGCAAGGGCGTGAGTATTGGTTGGGGGTACTACTTCAAGGTGGGGGTGTTGTTGACGGTGCCGGTGTTGCTGGTGACGTTGGCGGCGTTGGCCTTGCGGTTGAGTCTTTGAGCGTGTTGGGGCTGCTGCGCACCCCGCCAGAAACCACCCGATACAACCTGACGCTTCTTGATCTCGCACACCCCAAGCAAAATCCCTACGTCAAAGACGTAGGGATGCAGTATGCTTACCATCATTGAAGCCCCACTTTTTTCAAGGCAGTGGCCCGACTATTGGACCCAGGAAGAACATGGGGCATTCATGTCCTATCTTGCGAATGACCCTGATGCCGGTGCGGTAATTCCCGGTTCAGGAGGTTGCCGCAAAGTGCGCTGGAGCCTGGATGGCAAAGGCAAGCGTGGAGCAGTACGGGTGATCTATACCGCCCAGCTGGCCAACGGCGCTTTGGTTGCACTGCTCATTTACGGCAAGAGCGCCACCGAGAACATACCCGCGCACGTGCTGCGCAAGATTGCGAAGGAGCTTACCCATGCCCCTGACTGAAAAAGAACTGATGCTGCGCGATGCCACTCGCAACATTGGCGAAGAGCTGCTGGAGTCCATCCGCGAGGTAAAAGCTGGCCACTACGGCGCCGTGCGCCAGGTAGAAGTGACCGAGGCCGCCGAGGCACGAAGCAAGACCGGGCTTTCTCAGCCTCGGTTCGCAGAGCTGCTGGGCGTTTCGGTGCGAACCCTTCAGGAATGGGAGCAGGGTCGCCGCACCCCATCTGGAGCCGCCCGATCGCTGCTGCACATCGCAGCGACTCGCCCGGACGTTTTCCGCGAAGTCCTGCAGGCGCGATAGCCGGCCTTGAACCTGTGGGAGCCGGCTTGCCGGCGATGGGCCGCGCAGCGGCCCCCGCGATGTCAGATGCCGTTCACCCGCCACAACCCCGCCATCTGCGTGGTGAACCCCGCACTCATCAACTCCCGCCGCATCGCCCACTCCCCCACCGCCGGCACCGCTGCGCTGCGCAGCGTGCCCCTACCCCAGCGTGCGTTCACCCCGTCGATCACACCCATCACCCGCTCGGCCTGCGCCGTCTGCGTTGGCGTGAACAGGTCGCCGGTGAACTCGCCGCGCTGGCACAGCTCCAGCAGCAGCACCTCGGCTTTGCTGTAGCGAAAGCCCTGGCGATAAACCCGCTCCAGCGCCTCCAGCGCCATGCGGGTGAGCAGCCGCACATCGTCGGTGGGGTACGGCAACTGCACCACCACGCCATTGGCATAACGGGGCTCGTCCGGGTTGAACATGCCGGTGCGGATGCTCACGCGCATGCGCCGCGCCAGCGAGCGTTGCCCGCGCAGCTTCTCGGCGGCGCGCATCACGTAGGTGGCCACCGCTTCCTTGATCGGCGCCAGCTCGGTCAGGCGCTGGCCGAACATGCGGCTGCAGCAGATTTCCTGGCGGGGCGGGTCGATTTCCTGCAGCTGCAGGCACGGCGTGCCGGCCAGTTCGCGGGCGGTCTTTTCCACCACCACGCTGAAGGTCTTGCGCAGCAGCCCAGAGTCGGCGCGCGACAGCTCCCAGGCGCTGCGGATGCCCATGGCCTGCAGGTGCGCGGTCAGGCGCTTGCCGATGCCCCACACCTCGGACACGTCGCAGCGCTTCAGCACCCGCTCACAGCGCAGCGGGTCGCGCAGGTCGACCACCCCGCCGCTCTGCACCGCCCAGCGCTTGGCCGCGTGATTGGCCAGCTTGGCCAGGGTCTTGGTGCCGGCAATGCCGACCCCGACCGGGATGCCGGTGTGCTTGAACACCCGCTCGCGGATGCCACGGCCCAGGTACTCGAGGTCACCAGGCATACCGGAAAGATCGGCGAAGGCTTCGTCGATGGAATACACCTCCAGCGCCGGGACCATCCCCTCGATCACGGTCATCACCCGCTGGCTCATGTCGCCATACAGCGCATAGTTGGACGAGAACGCCACCACCCCGTGACGGCGCAGCAGGTCCTTCACCTGGTAGTAGGGCTGGCCCATCTTCACCAACGGCTTGGCCTCGGCGCTGCGGGCAATGATGCAGCCATCGTTGTTGCTGAGCACGACGATGGGCGTGCGCAGCAGGTCGGGGCGGAACACGCGCTCGCAGCTGGCGTAGAAACTGTTGCAGTCGACCAGGGCATAGACAGGAGAAGGTTTCATCGGGCGGGTTCACGAATACTGTATTTATATACAGTTAACCACAGCACCGGGCGCAGGCGCTGCCCACTCATCCGATTTGCATCCTGCGCCCAGGCTCCTACAGTTTCGAACGTAGCGATCGCGCCGAGGCTCCACCATGCGCAGCGTCGAAAAAGCCGCACCACCGGCCGCCAGCAAGGCCTTGCCGAAGATCCCCCGCAGCGTCTGGGCGCTGGGTTTCGTGTCGATGTTCATGGACATTTCCTCGGAGATGATCCACGCCCTGCTGCCGCTGTACATGGTCACCGTGCTCGGCACCTCGGTGGTGGCGGTGGGCGTCATCGAAGGCATTGCCGAGGCCACCGCGTCGATCACCAAGGTGTTTTCCGGCGCCCTCAGCGACCGCTTCGGCAAGCGCAAGCTGCTCACGGTGCTGGGCTATGGCCTGGGCGCGCTGACCAAGCCGGTGTTCCCGATGGCCTCGGGGCTGGAATGGTTGATCGGGGCGCGTTTCGTCGACCGGGTCGGCAAGGGTATCCGCGGCGCGCCGCGCGATGCGCTGGTGGCCGACGTGACCCCGGCCGAACTGCGCGGGGCAGCCTTCGGCCTGCGCCAGGCGCTGGACACGGTCGGCGCCTTCCTCGGGCCGCTGCTGGCGATCCTGCTGATGTGGCTGACCGCCAGCCACTTCCAGACGGTGTTCTGGGTGGCGGTGATCCCGGCGTTTCTGGCCGTGTACATTCTTGTCGCCTTCGTCCGCGAACCGCCGGCTTCGGCAGCGAAAAGCAGCGCCCGCTCGCCGCTGGCATGGCACCAACTGGCACGCCTGGGCCCGGCCTACTGGCGCCTGATCGGCCTGGCGATGGTGTTCACCCTGGGCCGCTTCAGCGAGGCGTTCCTGCTGCTGCGTGCCCAGGACATGGGCCTGGCGCCGCTGTGGGCGCCGGCCGTGCTGGTGTTGATGGCGCTGGCCTACGCGCTGTCGGCCTACCCCGCCGGCGCGCTGTCAGACCGCGTCGGCCGGCGCGGCGTGCTGATGACCGGGCTCGGCTTGCTGGTCGCGGCCGACGTGCTGCTGGCACTGGTGCCGGGCTGGGCCGGGCTGGCGCTGGGGGTGGTGGCCTGGGGGCTGCACCTGGGCTTTACCCAGGGCATCTTCGCGGCGCTGATCGCCGACAGCGCGCCGGCCCACCTGCGCGGTACGGCGTTCGGCCTGTTCAACCTGCTGACCGGGCTGGCGCTGCTGGCCGCCAGCGTGGTGGCGGGGCTGCTGTGGGATGGGCTGGGCTTTCAGGCCACCTTCCTGGTGGGCGCGGGTTTTGCCGGCGCGACCTTGCTGGGCGTCGCGCTGCGGGCCTCATGAATGCGGGTCGTGGCTGCGCACGCTGAAGGTCACCACCCCCCAGATGGTCAATTCGTCACCCTCCATGATGTAGCGTGGCGCAAACCGCGGGTTTTCCGAGCGCAGCACCACCTGCGCGCCAATGCGTTGCAACCGCTTGCACAAGGGTTCGCCGTTGACCGCGGCAATCACGATATGACCGTGGCGCGCCTCGATCGAGCGGTCTACCAACACCAGGTCGCCGTCGAAGATCCCGGCGCCCTGCATGCTGTCGCCGTCTATCCTGACCAGGTACATGTGCGGCGCGCGCAGGTTGAACAACTCGTCCAGCGAGATGGGTTGCTCCATGTGGTCCGCCGCCGGCGACGGGAACCCCGCCGGAACGCGAAACAGGTAGCGCGGCAGCGCCGCGCTGCCACAGGTGATCGGGCCCAGGATGGAAGCCATGGCACTGCCTTGATTAATAGCTGTATACATATACAGTAATGATATGCCTGCGACCCGGTCAATCTCGGCGTAGGAAATTTCGACAAGTGGGGTGCATGCCATGTGCGGACGCTTCGCCCAGTACCAGGGCCTCGCCGATTACCTGCGTGAACTGGACGCCGAGCAGGACGTGATCAGCGGTTACGACAACCTGCCCATCGGCCGCTACAACGTCGCCCCCGGCAGCCGCGTGCTGATCCTGCACAACGCCGCCGACGGCCTGCGCATCGACCCTTGCCACTGGGGCTGGGCGCCGTTCTGGGCCACCGGCAAGCGGCCTGCGCCGATCAACGCGCGGGTGGAGACGGTGACCACCGGCAAGTTCTTCAAGGCCCTGTGGCCCCAGGGGCGGGCCCTGGTGATGGCCGATGGCTGGTACGAATGGGTAACCGACCCCAGCGACCCCAAGCGCAAGCAACCCTATTTCATTCGCCTGAAAAGCCAGGCGCCGATGTTCATGGCGGCGCTGGCGCAGGTGCGTGTGGGGCTCGGGCCGAACGAGGGGGATGGCTTCGTGATCATCACCGCCGCCAGTGATGCCGGGATGGTCGATATCCATGACCGCCGGCCGCTGGTGCTGGCGCCGGCGGATGCGCGGGCGTGGATCGACCCCCAGGTGCCGGCCGCGCAAGCCGAGCGGCTGGCGCGCGAGCAGTGCTTGCCGGTGGAGGCGTTCGAGTGGTTTGCGGTGGGCACGGCGGTGGGGAATGTGCGCAATGAAGGGGCTGAGTTGATCGTGATGCACGACGCGTGAATGGCGGGGTGTGTACCGGCCCTATCGCCGGCAAGCCGGCTCCCACAGGTACACAGGTACACAGGTACTTTGTGGGAGCCGGCTTGCCGGCGATGGGGCCAGCCCATACACCTACACCTGCAGCTCAACCTCCGGCCGCTGCTCGAGGAACGACCACCCGCCCTGCCCATCCACTTCCAGCCGATGGGTATGGAAGTCCGCCAGCGTGCTGCGATGCCCCACACTCACCAGCAAGGTCTGCGGCATCTCCCGGCGCAGCAGCGAATACAGCGCATGCTCCAGCCCTTCATCCATCGCCGATGTCGACTCATCGAGAAACACCACCTGCGGCCGGTTGAACAGCACCCGGGCGAACGCCAGGCGCTGCTGCTCGCCCACCGAGAGGATGTGCGACCAGTCGCAGCTCACCTCCAGCCGCTCGGCCAGGTGCGCCAGGTTGACCTGGCGCAGGGCCTGCTGCATGCGCGGCAGGTCCTCGGCCGTGCCGCCGGCGGGGTAGGCGATGGCGGTGCGCAGGTCGCCCAGGGGCAGGTACGGGCGCTGGGAGAGGAACAACGCCTGGGTGCCCGTGGGCCGCCGCACTTCACCCTCGGCATACGGCCACAAGCCCGCCAGCGCGCGCAGCAAGGTGGTCTTGCCACTGCCCGAGGGGCCCTTGATCAGCAGCGCCTGGCCGGCGTGCAGGCGCAGGTCGAGGTTGGCGATCAGCGCATGGCCATCGGGGCGCAGCACCTGCAGCCCGCTGATGTCCAGGGCCTGCGCCTGCTCCTCGGTGAGCACCCGCGGCAACGCGGCGGCCTGCCGGTTGGCATCGAGAAAACCGGTCAGACGGTCGAGGGTGGCGCGGTATTGGGCGAAGGTGTCGTAGGACTCGCGGAAGAACGACAGCGAATCCTGCACCTGGCCGAACGCCTGGGAGGTCTGCATCACATCGCCCAGCTTGATCGCGCCACTGAAGAAGCGTGGCGCCTGGAGGATGAACGGGAACACCACGGCCACCTGGCTGACCCCCAGGTTGAAGCCGCTGAACTTCAGGTTCCGGTACACCAGCGCCCAGACATTGACGATCAGCGCGCCGAAGCACCCGAGCAAGGTCGCCCGCTCCACCGGCGCGCCCTGGTAGAAGGCGATGTTCTCGGCGTTCTCGCGCAGGCGCATCAGCGCGTAACGGAAGTTGGCGGTGAGTTTTTCGTTGAGGAAGTTCAGGCGGATCAGCGGCTGGCCGAGGCGGAAGGCAACCCACGTGGCGATCAGCACATACACATAGACGGCGAACACCATCGCCCGCGGGATCTCGTAGCCGGCCACCGTCAACGGCGCCGACAGCCCCCAGAGGATGCCGGTGAAGGCCACCAGCGACACTAGCGCGCTGACCGCGCCCAGCGCCAGCGACACCGAGTTGGTGACGTAGGCGTTGACGTCCAGCTCGATACGCTGGTCGGGGTTGTCCACCGGCTCGGCGAGGAACTGGCCGCGGTAGTAGGCATCGCCGTGCATCCAGTCACCGGTCAGGCGTTCGGTCAGCCACACGCGCCACTGGATGCTGAACGCCTGGGTCACGTAGAAGGTGAACAGCGCGCGCAGCACGTGGAGGGTCGCCAGCACCGCGAACACCCCCAGCAGGTACCAGAAGGCCGCCTGGTCGAGGGCCTGCAAGGCGCTGTAGAAGCCGTTGTACCAGAACGAGAACAGCACGTTCATGCGCACCGAGAACAGCGTCAGCACCAGCAGCAGGGCAAACCCGAGCAACGGCCGCCAACTGCGCCGGAAGGTGAAGTACGGGCCGGCCAGCTGCCAGAACTGCCGGCCCCAGCGCGTGTAGCGCACGGCCAGGGTAGCGGCGGCGGTGAAACCGATGAGGGTGATGAACGAGGCGATTGCAAGCCAGCTCAGGCTCTCTTGCAGGGCCTGGTGCCAGTTCATGTCCATGGGGGGGTATCCGTGCAGAGTGTTTCCGCGAGCGTAGCATTGTGCCGGGATTATTCTGGCCTAAATGACGGACATTTCATGTTGTCTGTACCGGCCCTATCGCCGGCAAGCCGGCTCCCACAGGTACACCTACAGGACTCAATGGCTGTGGTGTACCTGTGGGAGCCGGCTTGCCGGCGATAGGGCCAGTGCAGCCAGCGCCTAAGCCAAAGCCTCCACCACCTTGGGGTCCAGCCCCTGCCCCGCATTGGCCGCTATCCACTCCCCCAGCTGCTGGCGCATCGCCGGGGTCCAGAAGCTCAACAGATGCTGCCGCACCCCCTTCACCGCCAGCTCATGGCTCGGCTCACAATCGAAATAATGGGCAATCTGGTTGGCCATCTTGACCAGGTTGTCACTGCTCATCGGCGCACCTCGGCTTGCTCCGCGCTGCGCCGCTCCTCGAGCAGGCGCCTTTGTTCGTCACTGAAGTCCTGGTAACGCTTCTGCCACTGCGACGGCTGGAACACCTTCACCACCTCCACGGCCGTGACCTTGTATTCCGGGCAGTTGGTGGCCCAGTCGGAGTTGTCGGTGGTGATCACGTTGGCGCCAGACTCGGGGAAGTGGAAGGTGGTGTACACCACCCCCGGCGCCACCCGGCCGCTGACCTTGGCGCGCAGCACCGTCTGCCCGGCGCGACTGCCGATGCCCACCCAGTCGCCATCGCGGATGCCACGGCTCTCGGCATCGGTGGGGTGGATTTCCAGGCGGTCGGCATCATGCCAGGCGACGTTGCCGGTGCGCCGGGTCTGGGCGCCGACGTTGTACTGGCTGAGGATGCGCCCGGTGGTCAGCAGCAGCGGGTAGCGGCTGTTGACCTTCTCGTCGGTGGGCACGTAGCCGGTGAGCATGAAGCGCCCCTTGCCGCGCACGAACTGGTCGATGTGCATGGTCGGGGTGCCGTGGGGCGCTACATCGTTGCACGGCCACTGCAGGCTGCCGTGGCGGTCGATCTCGGCGTAGCTGACGCGGCGAAAGCTCGGTGTCAGGCGGGCGATCTCGTCCATGATCTCGGACGGGTGGCGGTAGTGCATCGGGTAGCCCAGGGCGTTGGCCAGGGCCACCGTGGCTTGCCAGTCGGCCTTGCCGGCCAGCGGCTCCATCACCTTGCGCACCCGCGAAATGCGGCGCTCGGCGTTGGTGAAGGTGCCGTCCTTTTCGAGGAACGAGCTGCCCGGCAGGAACACATGGGCGAACTTGGCCGTTTCGTTGAGGAAGATGTCCTGCACCACCACGCACTCCATGGCGCGCAGGGCGGCGGTGACGTGCTGGGTGTTGGGGTCGCTCTGGGCGATGTCCTCGCCCTGGCAATACAGGGCCTTGAAGCTGCCATCGAGCGCGGCTTCGAACATGTTGGGGATGCGCAGCCCCGGGTCGGGCTGCAGGGTCACGCCCCAGGCCTGCTCGAACTCGGCACGCACGCCTTCGTTGGAAATGTGCCGGTAGCCGGGCAACTCGTGGGGGAACGAACCCATGTCGCACGAGCCCTGCACGTTGTTCTGCCCGCGCAGCGGGTTCACCCCTACCCCCTCGCGGCCGATGTTGCCGGTGGCCATGGCCAGGTTGGCGATGCCCATCACCGCGGTGCTGCCCTGACTGTGCTCGGTCACGCCCAGGCCATAGTAGATGGCCGCGTTGCCGCCGGTGGCGTACAGCCGGGCGGCGGCGCGGATTTGTTCGGCAGGCACGCCGCACACCGGCCCCAGAGATTCCGGGGCGTTTTCAGGCAGGCTGACGAAGTCGCGCCAGCGGGCGAAGTCCTCGGTTTCGCAGCGGGCATCGATGAAGCGCTGGGCCAGCAGGCCCTCGCTGACGATCACATGGGCCAGGGCATTGAGCATGGCCACGTTGGTGCCTGGGCGCAGTTGCAGGTGCAGCTCGGCGCGGGCGTGGGGCGAGTCGACCAGGTCGATGCGCCGCGGGTCGATGACGATCAGCCGCGCGCCCTGGCGCAGGCGGCGTTTGAGCTGCGAGCCGAACACCGGGTGCGCGTCGGTGGGGTTGGCGCCGATCACCAGCACCACATCGGCCTGCATCACCGAGTCGAAGCTCTGGGTGCCGGCCGACTCGCCCAGGGTCTGCTTGAGGCCGTAGCCGGTGGGGGAATGGCAGACGCGCGCGCAGGTGTCGACGTTGTTGTTGCCGAACGCCGTGCGCACCAGTTTCTGCACCAGGTAGGCCTCTTCGTTGGTGCAGCGGCTGGAGGTGATGCCGCCAATCGAATCGCGCCCGTACTTGAGCTGGATGCGCCGGAACTCGCTGGCGGCGTAGGCCACCGCCTCGTCCCAGCCGACTTCCTGCCACGGGTCTTCCAGGCGTTTGCGGATCATCGGCCGGGTGATGCGGTCCGGGTGGGTGGCATAGCCCCAGGCGAAGCGGCCCTTGACGCAGGCGTGGCCGTGGTTGGCGCCGCCGTTCTTGTCCGGGACCATGCGCACCAGCTGGTCGCCCTTCATCTCGGCGCGGAACGAGCAGCCGACGCCGCAATAGGCGCAGGTGGTGATCACCGCCCGCTCGGGCTGGCCGAGCTGCACCAGGCTTTTTTCAGTGAGGGTCGCGGTCGGGCAAGCCTGCACGCAGGCGCCGCAGGAGACGCATTCGGAGGCCAGGAAGTTGTCGCCGCCCGCGGCGGCCACCCGTGATTCGAAACCACGCCCGGTGATGGTCAGGGCGAAAGTGCCCTGGATGTCTTCGCAGGCGCGCACGCAGCGGCTGCAGACGATGCACTTGCTGGGCTCGTAGTCGAAGTACGGGTTGGAGGTGTCCTTTTGCTCGGCCAGGTGGTTGGCGCCGGCATAGCCGTAGCGCACCTCGCGCAGGCCGACCTGGCCGGCGACGGTCTGCAGCTCGCAGTTGCCGTTGGCCGAGCAGGTCAGGCAGTCCAGCGGGTGGTCGGAGATGTACAGCTCCATCACGTTGCGGCGCAGGTCGGCCAGGCGCGGGGTCTGCGTGCGCACCACCATGCCTTCGCTGACCGGCGTGGTGCACGAGGCCGGGTAGCCGCGCATGCCGTCGATCTCGACCATGCACAGGCGGCACGAGCCGAAGGCTTCGAGGCTGTCGGTGGCGCACAGTTTGGGGATGCTGGTGCCGAGCAGCGCTGCGGCGCGCATCACCGAGGTGCCGGCGGGCACGCTGATGCTGCGCCCGTCGATGTTCAGGCTGACCTGCACGTCGCTGTCGCGGGCGGGGGTGCCCAGGTCGCTGGCGGGGTCGAAGTAATTGATCACTGGGCGGCCTCCGGGGTGGTCAGGCCGAAATCGGCGGGGAAGTACTTGAGCGCGCTGGCCACCGGGTAGGCGGTCATGCCGCCCATGGCGCACAGCGAGCCGTATTGCAGGGTGTCGCACAGGTCGCGCAGCAACAGGGCCTGGTCGTGGCGCTCCGTGAAGCCACTGCTGGCGATCAGCCGGTCGACCACCTCCATGCCGCGGGTCGAGCCGATGCGGCACGGGGTGCACTTGCCGCAGGATTCCTCGGCGCAGAACTGCAAGGCGAAGCGCGCCATGCTGGCCATGTTCAGGGTGTCGTCGGCCACCACCACCCCGCCGTGGCCCAGCATCGCGCCCATGGCGGCGAAGGCCTCGTAGTCCAGTGGCGTGTCGAAGTGGCTGGGCGGGACCCAGGCGCCAAGCGGGCCACCGACCTGGGCGGCCTTCAGCGGCCGGCCGCTGGCGGTGCCGCCGCCGTAGCCTTCCACCAGCTCGCGCAGGGTCAGGCCGAAGGCACGCTCGACCAGGCCGCCATGGCGGATGTTGCCGGCCAGCTGGAAGGCCATGGTGCCCAGCGAACGGCCCATGCCGAAGTCGCGGTAGAACGCCGCGCCCTTGGCCAGGATGACCGGCACCGACGCCAGGGTGAGCACGTTGTGCACCAGGGTCGGCTGGCCGAACAGGCCTTGCAGGGCCGGCAGCGGCGGCTTGGCGCGGACGATGCCGCGCTTGCCCTCGATGGACTCGAGCAGCGCGGTTTCCTCGCCGCAGATGTAAGCACCGGCGCCCTCGCGCACTTCCAGGTCGAACGCCTGGCCGCTGCCGGCCACGTCCGCGCCCAGGTAGCCGGCAGCGCGGGCGATGGCGATGGCCTGGCCCAGCACGCGGATGGCGTCGGGGTATTCCGAGCGTACATAGAGGTAGCCTTTGCTGGCCCCCACGGCGAGACCTGCGATAAGCATGCCTTCGATCAGCAGGAACGGGTCGCCCTCCATCAGCATGCGGTCGGCGAAAGTGCCGGAGTCGCCTTCGTCGGCGTTGCACACCACGTACTTCTGCCCGGCCACGGCGTCGCGCACGGTTCGCCACTTGATCCCGGCCGGGAACGCCGCGCCGCCGCGCCCACGCAAGCCGGAATCGAGCACGGCGGCAACCACCTCGGCAGCGCCCAGGGCCAAGGCCCGCTCAAGGCCAGCGAAGCCGCCATGGGCGCGGTAGTCGTCCAGCGACAGCGGCCGGGTGATCCCCGCCCGGGCGAACAGCAGGCGTTGCTGGCTTTTCAGGTAAGGGATCTGCTCGACCGGCCCCAGCGCCAATGAATGGCCGCCCGGCTCGCCGGCCAAGGCATCGAGCAGCGCGGGCACCGCCTCAGGCGTGACCGGGCCAAAGCCGTTGCGCCCTTGCGGGCCGTCGCACTCCACCAGCGGCTCCAGCCAATAAAGGCCGCGCGAGCTGGTGCGCTGGATGTCGATGGGCAACTGCCGGCGCTCGGCCTCGCGCTGCAGGGCCGCGGCGACCTGGTCGGCGCCCACGGCTCGCGCCACGGAATCACAGGCAATGAACAGCTTCAGCATGCTGCGTCCTCCAGGCAACCGTTCACTAGCGCCCGCAGGCGTTCGGGGGTGAGCCGTGCATGCACCTGGCCGTCCAGCTCCAGGGCCGGCGAACAGGCGCAGGCGCCCAGGCAGTACACCGGGCGCAGGCTGATGGCGCCGTCGGCGCTGGTGCCGTGGTCGTCCAGCGCCAGCTGGTCACGCAGTTGCGCGGCCAACGCTTCGCTGCCGCGGCTCTGGCACGATTCGGCCCGGCACAGGCGCAAGGTATGCCGGGCCGGTGGCGAGGTGCGGAAGTCGTGGTAGAAGCTGATCACCCCGCGCACCTCGGCAAGGCTGAGGTTGAGGGCGTGGGCGACCTGAGGCACGGCGGCCTCGGGGATGAAGCCGATGGCGTCCTGGATGGCGTGAAGGATCGGCAACAGGGCGCCAGGGGCGTCCTTCTCGCGGCTCAGGATGCTCTGGATGGCAGGCAGGTGAAGCAGTTCATCAGGCATTCAGCGGACCTCGGCATCACGGACCCTGCCTGGGTGGGTAGGCGGGGCAGGTATCCGGCGTGTTCTGCTGCGGCATACCGGCCACGCCACGGTTGCGTGTCGGCCGCCTCCTTGCCGATGGCCGTGCGTCTGCGCGCACTGGGCTCACGGCATCACACAAGCATGGCACTTGTAGCGCCAGGCAGATGCATGCGAGCGACCAGGCGCGTCCTGAAACCGACCCGCTCAGAACAGCTCGATGGGCAGGCTGACGATCAGCCGATTCTCGGTGAAGTCGTTCGTGCCGAAATCACGCCCCACCTTGGCATTGATCCAGCGAACGCTCAGCCCCTGCAGCTGGCGAAACTGGAAGGTGTAGGTGAGCGCCACATCGCGCTCCCATTCGCGCCCATCCGCCGTGTCGGCATTGCGCACCTGGTCGCCATGGGTATAGCGCGCCAACAGCATCAAGCCGGGGATGCCCAACGCGGCAAAGTTGTAGTCGTAGCGCAGTTGCCAGGAGCGCTCGTTGGCGTACACGAAGGTGTTGGCGAACATGTCGTTGGCCAGGGTGCTGCCCAGGGTGCGGTCGATGGTGACCCAGCCATCCTCCCCGTACATCCGCTGCAAGCCCAGGTAGAAGCGGTGGCCGCCGTGCGCGGCCGACAGCAGCAGCGACGCCGCCTGGTTGTCCAGCTGCCCCGCGAAGGCTTGCCCCGCCTCGCGCGTGTCGAAGGCGCCGAGCACGCCGCCGAGCGTCCAGCCACCCAGCGGCTGGGCATGGGCAATGCTGTAGTAGTTCTGCCGGTAGACGTCTTGCAGCTCGGCCGTCCATGCACCCAGCACCGACGCCTGGCCCAGGCGGTACTCACCGCCCAGGAAGGTGAAACGGTCCGAGGTGGCCGTTGCCACGGTGCGGCCGGCGATCGATGGATAAAGCGCTTCGCTGTCTGCCGCACTGCGCGGGCTGAAGGCGTGGATGCGCCCGGCCTGCAGAGTGAGGTGGTCGACGGCGTTCGAGGTGAGCATGGCGCCTTGGAAGGTCTGCGGCAGCAGGCGGCCGTCGTTGTAGCGCAGGATCGGCAGCTCTGGCAGGAGTTCGCCCACGCGCAATTCGGTACGCGCCAGGCGCACCTTCGCGGTCAGGCCCAGCCGCCCGTAATCACCCGGGGCGCGGCCGTCATCATGGTCATAGGGCAGCAATTCGGTGCCGGTGCGGTCCGGGCTGCTGTCCAGCTTCACGCCCAGCAGCCCCAGCACATCCAGCCCGGCGCCGAGTACACCCTGGCTGTAACCGGAGGTGGCTTTGAAGATGAAGCCCTGGGCCCATTCCTGGCGCTGGCTTTGCACCGCGCCGGTGTCGCGGTAGTCGCGATCGAAGTAGTAATTGCGCAGCAGCAACGTCGCCTTGCTTTCGTCGACGAGCCCCGCATCGGCATCCACCGCGCAGGCGCACAGGCACAGCAAACCCGCCCAGCCAGTGGGCAGCTTGACGTTCAACATGGCGAATTCCTTTGTTGTACTTGTTGTGGAATACGGCGGTCGTGACTTACTGCACCAGCAACAGCGCCCCGGAAACGAAGGCGAAGATCAGCACGAAGCGCCTCAGGCGCGCTTCATCGAGGTAATTGCGCACCCAGTTGCTGGCGATCACACCCAGCGCCAAGGGCAAGCACAGGCCCAGCACCGGAGACAGCTGCTCGGTGCGCAGATGCCCGCCCAGGGCCAGTACCACCAGCGAGATCACCTCCCCCACCAAAAAGCACAGCGCCACCGACCCTCTCAAGGTGGCCACCGGCGAGTGCTGGTACACCAGGGCAAGCGGCGGGCCACCGACGCCGGTGGCGGTTTCGGTGATGCCGGTGATGACCCCCGTGGAAATCAGCGCCCGCCGCCCCGGCACGAAGGAAGGCGCCATCCAGGTGACCAGGCAGGCGGCGATGGTCGACAGGCCGATGAACAGGTTCAGCTGCGAAAGCGGCAGCCAGAGCAGGATCCACACCCCGCCAAAGGTGCCGGCGAAGCGCCCCAGGGTAATCCACGAACTGCCCCTGAAGTCGATGGCGCGGCGTTCGCGCCAGGCGACGGCTGCGTTCAACGGCAGCATGAGGATCAACAGGCTCACCGGCAGCGTCTGGGGCGCCAGCAAGCCCATCACCGGCGCCACGATCAGCGCGAAGCCCATGCCGGTGGCGCCCTGGACGAGCGCGCCGCAGGCCACGGCGACAGCGATGAGGTACAGGGGGTCGAAAGGTAGATTCATTTTTTGCTCGTTCCACGGGAGTCACGCCACAGTCGGCAGGGGATGCACTTTATGGATGGGCGCCTGGTGCACGACGCTTCTGGCCAGCTCGTCCACCTGGCGCATCAGCGCGCGGGCGTCCCAATCGGTCGGCCAGCCTTGCCACAGGCGCAGCTTGCCGTGCACCACGACGGCCTGGATCTGCTCGCGGTTGGCCAGCCGGACCAGGTCCCAGCTGAGGTTCCACGACGGCAGCAGCTCCGGCACCGCCAGGTCCACCAGCAAAAAATCCGCCGCCCGGCCGGCGGCGATGCTGCCGGTCACCTGGCCCAGGCCCAGCGCATCGGCGGCCTGGCGGGTCGCCATGTCGAGCCACAGCTGGCCACCGCCACACACCGAGTCGCCGACCGGCAAACCATGGGCAAAGCGTTGCGCCGCCTCGGCGTAGTCGAGCAGGCGGAAGCCATCGCCGCGGGTGCCGTCGGTGCCGAGCGCCACGGGGATGCCCAGGCAGTGCATCAAGTGCGCCTGGGCCACGGCATTGCCCTTCCAGGCACTGGCCACCGGGTTGTAGCTGACCGTGGCGCCGCTCTCGCGCAGCAGGCAGATTTCGTTCGAAGTGAGCAGCGTTGCGTGGGCGAGCAGCGCCCCAGGGCCGAGCGCACCGGCCCGGTGCAGGTGCTCCAATGGGCGCACGCCATAGCGTTCGAGCGAGCGCTCGACCGCGACCAGGTGCTCGTTGACATGGCTCTGGAACACCCTCCCCGCTTCACGGCACAGGCCATACACCGCCCCCAGGGTGCTGTCGGTGGCAATTTCCGGAATCGGCACCGCCAGGGACGGCGTGATCAGCGGGTCATTGTCCCACTGCGCGAGGTGTTGCTGCGCCCGCGAAAGCACCCCGGCGGCATCCAGCACCCGTTCACCTTCGAGGTCGTTGCAGGTTTTTGCCAGCACGCAGCGCATGCCCACCTCATGCACCGCCTGGGCGATGGCCTCGACCCCTTCCCGGGAACGGGTACCGGCATCGCACACGGTGGTGAAGCCGCCGCGCAGCGATTCGAATGCCGCCAGCTTGCTGGTCAGGTACAGCAGGTCGGTATCGAGCGAGCCCTCGAGCGGGATCCACACCCGGCGGAAGATCTCCGACGGCTCGCCAAACACCAGCCCTTTGCCAAAGCTCTGGCTGAGGTGGTGATGGGTATCGATGAAGCCGGGCATGATCAACTGGTTTTCCAGCCGTAGCAGCGCATGGCCTGGGTACCGGGCCTGCAGCAGCGCCAGCGGCCCGACGTCGGCAAAGCGGCCATCGACCACCAGCACGGCCTGCTCACGGCGCGGCCCTTCGGGCAGCAACAGCCAGTCAGGGGCCAGCAACTGGCCGGCAGCCAGCAGTTGTTCAGGCGCAAGCGCCAAATGCTTGGAAACAATGGAGTTCATAAGTGAGCCTTAGTGTACGCGTCAGGGATTGAGCAGCTTGGCCTTGGCATCTGCCGAAGAGGCTTTGGCGCCCGTGCAATGGAAGAGGAAGTTCATGACCGCCGCGGTGAGCGCGCCCATGGCCACGCCGTTACCGAGCAGGCCGGCCACGCCACTGGGGAACTGGCTGTAGACGCCCGGCACGAGAATCGGCAGCAGGCCGACTGCCAGGGCGACAGACACCACGTACAGGTTGCCGTGGCTGCGCATGTCCACTTTGCGCAGCATGTCGATGCCCATGGTGCCGACGATGGCGAAGACGATCAGGCTGGTGCCGCCGACCACGGCCTCGGGCACGCCTTCGATCAGCCGCGCCAACGGCGCCAGCACGGCGAACAGCAGCAGCAACACCCCGGAAACGGCCGTTACATAGCGTGAGCGCACCTGGGTGGCGCGGATCACACCGATGTTCTCGCCGCTGGTGATGATCAGCGAGGTGCCCATGAAGCCGCCCAGGATCGAGGTCAAGGCGTCGCCGCGAATGGTGCGCACCACATCGCGGTCGACATCCAGGGGCTTGTCCACCGCCTCGCTGATCGCCACCGTCTGCCCCGTGGCCTCGACCATCGAAACCAGGCAGAACAGCATCAGCGGGATGGAGGCGAACAGGTCGAAGTGCGGCACGCCAAAGGGCATGAAGGCAGGGAGGCTGAACAGCGGGGCGTCACCGCCGCCTGAATAATCGAAAGCGCCCAGTGCCACCGCCAGCAAGCTGCCCCCCAGCAGGCCGAGCAGAATCGACAGCTGCGCCAGCATGCCCCGCAACAGCCGGGCGCAGGCCACGGTGATGGCGATGGTGGCGAAGGCCAGCAGCAGTTGCTCGGGCGCGGCGAAGTGGCTGCTGCCAGGCTGGCCGACGATCAACTGCCCCGAGAGCTTGACCAGGTTGACCGCCACCAGCAGCAACATGGTGCCGACCACCACGGACGGAAAGAACCGCAGCAGCCGTCGGAACAGCGGCAATACCAGGAAGTAGAACGCGCCGGTGAGGATCACCGCACCGGACGCGGTGGCGACCCCGTTCTGCTGGGCGATCAGGATGAACAGCATGATCGGCGCGCCGCCCGGCAGCATGATGAACGGCAGCCGCGCGCCACAGCCGCGCAGGCCCAGCGACTGCACCAGCGTGCCCAGGCCGCAGACCAGGAAGGTGGCGCTGAGCAACTGCAGGGTCAACGCACTGGAAAAGCCCAGCGCGGTGGCCATCAAAAACACCGAGGCAATCGGCGATGCCGCCATCACCAGCACATGCTGGGCACCAAACATCAACAACTGGCGCCAGGGCAGGCGCTCGTCAACAGGGCAAAGCGGTGTATCGACGCGATTCGGCATATCCCACCTCAAGCTGAGCCGCCTTGGGCGGCCCATTGAATTATTGTTATTAAGCGCTGGGTGAAGCCGCCTGGAAAATGCAGGCATTTACCAGACCAAATCGATTTTTATACTTACCCAAATCGATTTGGTTGAAATCTAGCCCCAACCCTTGGCAGTGTCAACGGCTGTTCGACACGGGCCGGCAAGTAGCCGCTGACTTTGTGGCAGCGTATAACTGCGGCCATCGTTCAAAGAGCCGCCCCGCCCATGCCCAGCAGCCCTTCTCGCCGCCCCACCATCGCCGATGTCGCCGACGCTGCAGGCGTTTCGCGCACCACCGTTTCCCACGCCTTGAACGACCGTGGGCAGGTCGACCCGCAAACGCGGGCCATGGTCAAGGCCGTGGCCGAGCGCCTTGGCTACAGCCCCAACCTGCGCGCCCAGCGCCTGCGCACCGGCCGCGCCAATGCCATCGCCCTGCTTTCTTCCATGCCATTCGCGGTTGCCGGTGGCTCCTCGCGCCTGGGCTTTTTGATGGAGATCGCCGCCACCGCGACCGAGGCGGCCATGCGCCAAGGCGTGGCACTGGTGCTGGTGCCGCCGATGGACGAAGCGCAGGCATTGCTGCACACGCTGGACATCGACGGCGCAGTGATCATCGAACCGGTCGCCGACGACCCCAACGTCGCCTGCCTGCGCAAGCGCGGGGTAAACGTGGTGACCATCGGGCGCCAGCCCGAGGTCCGGGAGGCGCTGCCGTACATCGACATGCACGGCGAACAGACCGGCGCGCTGCTGCTCGAGCACCTGCAGCGACAGGGCGCACGGCACATCGGCCTGATCATCGGCGCGCAGGCCCGGCATTCCTACCTGGACATGGAGCGGGCCTACCGCGCCTATTGCGCGCGCCACGGCCAGGTGGCGGCGATCGTGCGGGCCGATGAAGGCGGTGGCGAAGCGGCGGGCGCGGCGGCCTGCCTGCAACTGCTGCAGGCACACCCTGGCATCGACGGCCTGTGCGTGCCGGTCGACGCCTTCGCCACCGGCGCCGTGCAGGCGCTGCAGGGCAGCGGGCGGCAAGTGCCGGAGGATGTGAAAGTGGTCACCCGCTATGACGGCTTGCGTGCGCGGGAGTGCTCCCCGCCCCTGACCTCGCTGGACATGCACCTTGAAGAGGTGAGCGCGCTCGCCATCGAACTGCTGTTCGAACACATCAACGGCACTGGCGCGCGCGAATGCATCCATGCCCCCATGCCCAGCCTGGTGGTGCGCGACTCAACCCGGCAGGCATAGCGCCATTCGCGCCACTTGATGGATTTTCCATGCCTGGATGACGCAATTTTCACATGCGGCAGATTAGCGTCACCGCCTTTCGGCAGCGTGCCCACTTGGCCGCCGCCATGGTTCTAAGAGGCAAACGTGGCAAACACTGCATCCCCATCCGCGCCCAAGCGCGTGGACTGGGCCGGCCTGGGCTGGCTCCTGCTGTTCTTCTGGTACTTCTCCGGCGTCACCCAGGCGCTCTTGCTGTTCAGCGGCACGACCGGCTTTGCCGGCTTTCGTGACTCGCTGTTCCTCAGCACCCTGTGGCTTGCCCCGGTGCTGTTGCTGCCGCGTTTCACCCGCGCCACCGCCGCAGTCATCGGCCTGGTGCTGTGGGCGGCCTCGCTGGTAGGGCTGAGCTACTTCGGCATCTATCGCCAGGAGTTCTCGCAGAGCGTGATCTTCGTGATGTTCGAGTCGAACACCGCCGAAGCCGGGGAATACTTCAGCCAGTACTTCAACATCTGGCTGATGCTGGCACTGCTGCTGTACACCGTGGGCGCCGTGCTGCTGTGGAAACGCGTGCGGCCGGTCACCCTGCCCCTGCGCAGCCGCCTGCCGGTGGTGCTGCTGTTGCTGGCGGCCACCCTGGTGTTCCCGTTCTACAAGCAGATGGTCAAGCAGGAACGCAACTTCGCCGACGCCCTGGAGAAGGTCCAGCAGCGCATGGAGCCTGCGGTGCCGTGGCAACTGCTGGTGGGCTACAAACAGTACCGCCAGCAGCTCGACAACATGCAGGCCCTGCTCGCCCAGAACGCTGCGCTGCCGCCCTTGCAGCAGCTGCAGGACAGCAGCGGCGACGCCCCGCGCACCCTGGTGCTGGTGCTGGGCGAATCGACCACCCGCGAGCACATGCACCTGTATGGCTACAACCGCGACACCACGCCCAACCTCGACGCCCTGGCCGCCAGCGACAAGGGCCTGACGGTATTCCAGAACGTGGTTTCGCCGCGCCCCTACACCATCGAGGTGATGCAGCAGATCCTGACCTTCGGCGACGAGCAGAACCCTGACCGCTTCCTCACCGACCCGTCGCTGATCAACTTGATGAAACAGGCAGGCTACAAGACCTTCTGGATCACCAACCAGCAGACCATGACCAAGCGCAACACCATGCTCACCACCTTCTCCCAGCAGACGGACGAGCAGGCGTACCTGAACAACCAGCGCAGCCAGAACGCCAGCCAGTACGACGATGTGGTGCTCGCGCCGTTCGAAAAGGCCCTGCAGGACCCGGCCAAGAACAAGTTCATCATCATCCATCTGCTTGGCACGCACATGGACTACCGCTACCGCTACCCGCAGGACTACGAGCACTTCACCGACCGCCAAGGCGCCCCTGCGGCGCTGAGCGACAGCCAGGTGGAAACCTACAACTTCTATGACAACGCGGTGCGCTACAACGACTACGTGGTGTCGAGCCTGATCAAGCGCTATGCGGCCACCACGCCCAACGGCTTCTTGATGTACCTGTCGGACCATGGCGAGGACGTGTACAGCTCCGGCGACCATGACCGCCTGGGCCGCAACGAAGGCGCGCCGACCCGGCCGATGTACACCATCCCGTTCCTGCTGTGGACTTCCCCCAGCTGGCAGGCGGCCCACCCGCGTGACCTGCAGGCCCTGGCCAACCGGCCGTACAGCAGCTCGCACCTGATCCACACGCTGTCGGACCTGGCAGGCCTTAGCTACGACCGCTTCGAGCCGGCCAAAAGCCTGGTGAGCCCGCAGTTCGTGGTGGCGCCGCGCTGGATCGGCGACCCGTACCGCAAGGACGGCCTGCACGAGTTCGACAAGCTGCCCCAGGACAAGGCCGAACAGGTGCAGAAAACGGCCGACATCAGCCAGGAACAACCCGCCAGGCACTGAGCCCTTAGCGCCTGCCCAGTGCCAGCCGTGCGGCAAACAGGACGAAGACCAGGCCTGTCGCACGGTCCATCCACTGGATGACCCTGCCCCGGCGCAACACACCCGCCAGTGACTGTGTTGCGCCGATCAGGGCCATCGACCAGAGCAACCCCAGGGCCACGTGGATGCCCACCAGGCCGAATGTCCAGGCCACCAGCGGCTGGCCCTGCGGGATGAACTGCGGCAGGAAGGACACGTAGAAAATCCCCACCTTCGGGTTCAGCAGGTTGCCCAGCATGCCTTTGAGGAACCAATTGGCTTGCCCGCGCCCCTCCCCTGCAACGGCCCCCAGCGACTGCCTGGGCCGCACCAGCATGTTCACCCCCAGCCACGCCAGGTAGGCGGCGCCGCAGTACTTGAGGATGTCGTAGGCCAGCGCCGACACCGCAAGCAGTGCGCCCAAGCCAAAGGCAACCGCAGCCCCCCACAGCAGGCAACCGGCATTGATGCCCAGCGCGGCACGCAGCCCTTGCTGGCGGCCCTCCACGGTGGCGGTGCGCAGGATCAGCGCGGTATCCAGGCCCGGGGTCAGGGTCAGCAAGGTGGCAGCGAAGGTGAAGGCAAGCAGGTTGTCGGCAATGGACATGGGCATTCGTGCCTGAGGGTGAAATGGCTTGAGGTTAGCATGCCTCCCCCAGCGCTCATCGCAGGCGACTTGCTTTTTACATATGGAAATACGTATATTCGATTATCCATATGTTAAGGGCCCTGCCATGCTCACTCCTCCCGAGGTCTTCAAAAGCTTGTCCGACGAGACCCGCGTGCGTGCCACGCTGCTCATCACCCGCCTGGGCGAGCTGTGCGTCTGCGAGCTGATGTGCGCCCTGGACGACAGCCAGCCGAAGATCAGCCGCCACCTGGCGCAACTGCGCAGCAGCGGCTTGCTGCTCGACCGCCGCCAGGGCCAGTGGGTGTATTACCGCCTCAACCCCGAACTGCCCGCCTGGGTGCACCAGATGCTGCAGCTGACCTTGCAGGCCAATGCCCAATGGCTGCAGGACAACGCCTCGCGCCTGCAGAACATGGACGGCCGGCCCGTTCGTGACGCCGCCTGCTGCTGACCTTCGAGCGAGCCTGCCATGCTGATTGCAGTAGCTGTCTTCGTCTTCACCCTGGTTCTGGTCATCTGGCAACCCAGAGGCCTTGGCGTCGGCTGGAGCGCGGCGCTGGGCGCGCTCATCGCACTGGCTGCCGGCGCGGTTTCGCTGCAAGACATCCCCACCGTCTGGGCCATTGTCTGGAATGCCACGGCCACCTTCATCGCCGTCATCATCATCAGCCTGTTGCTGGATGAGGCAGGCTTTTTCGAGTGGGCCGCCCTGCACGTGGCGCGCTGGGCAAAAGGCAGTGGCTACCGCTTGTTCGCCTTTTGCGTGCTGCTGGGCGCTGCGGTGTCGGCACTGTTCGCCAACGATGGTGCGGCGCTGATTCTTACGCCCATCGTCATGTCGATGCTGGTCGCTTTGCGCTTTTCGCCGGCGGCGACGCTGGCATTCGTCATGGCCGCGGGCTTCATTGCCGACACGGCGAGCCTGCCGCTGGTGGTCTCCAACCTGGTGAACATCGTCTCGGCCGACTACTTCAAGCTCGGCTTCGCCGAGTATGCCTCGGTGATGGCACCGGTGAACCTGGCCAGCGTGGCCGCGACCTTGCTGGTGCTGTTCGTGTTCTTCCGACGCGACCTGCCAAGGCACTACGCCCTTGAAGCGCTGCAACAGCCCAGCGCAGTCATCCGCGACCGCGCCACATTCGTGGTGGGCGGGTGGACCCTGCTGTTGTTGCTGGTCGGCCTGTTCGCACTGGAACCGCTGGGTATCCCGATCAGCGCGGTGGCTGGCATGTGCGCAGCGCTACTGTTCGCGGTCGCCGCGCGCGGCCACAAGATCTCCACCCGCCGCGTGCTGCGTGAGGCGCCCTGGCAAGTCGTGGTCTTTTCCCTGGGCATGTACCTGGTGGTGTACGGCTTGAAAAATGCCGGCCTCACCGATTTGCTCACGCAGCTGCTCGACCGCCTGGCCGAGCACGGCGTGTGGGGCGCCGCCCTGGGGACTGGCCTGCTTTCAGCGCTGTTGTCGTCGGTCATGAACAACATGCCTAGCGTGTTGATCGGCGCGCTGTCGATCCAGGCGAGCGGCGCGGACGGGGTGGTGCGCGAGGCGATGATCTACGCCAACGTCATCGGCTGCGACCTGGGGCCCAAGATCACCCCCATCGGCAGCCTCGCCACGCTGCTCTGGCTGCATGTGCTGGAACGCAAGGGGGTACGCATCACCTGGGCGTACTACTTCAAGGTCGGCATTGTCCTGACCCTGCCCGTTCTGCTGATCACCCTTAGCGCCCTGGCCCTGCGCCTGAGCTACTGAAACACGACCTGAACCGAGGAGCCTTTCATGCGAGTCCTTTTCATGTGCACGGCAAACAGCTGCCGCAGCATCCTGTCCGAAGCCTTGTTCAACCACATGGCCCCCGCCGGGTTCGAGGCGATCAGCTCCGGCAGCTTCCCCAAGGGCCAGGTGCTGCCGCGCAGCCTCAGCACCCTGCAGCAAGCCGGCATCTCCATCAAAGGCCTCAGCAGCAAAGGTAACGATGCCTTCGAAGGCAACCCGCCCGATATCGTCATCACCGTGTGCGACAAGGCCGCCGGCGAAGCCTGCCCGGTGTATTTCGGCCCGGCGCTGAAAGCCCACTGGGGGCTGGCGGACCCGTCCGACGTCACAGGCAACGAAGCCGCCATAAGCGCCGCGTTCGGCGCGACCCTCGCCCATATCGAAAAACGCTTCCAAGCCTTCTTTGCACTGCCTTTCGACGCCCTCGACCGTGACCAGCTCAAGCACGAGCTGGCCCGGATCGGCGCGCTCTGAGCAGGAGGACCCCATGTCAGAAGAACTGCCCAACCTCGACATTTCCCTGTTCGATGCTCCTCCCGCCAAGGCGCGCATCAGCGAGCACAAGCCGCGCATCCTGCTGCTCTACGGATCGACCCGCGAGCGCTCCTTCAGCCGCCTGCTGGTGGAAGAAGCCGCGCGCCTGCTCAAGCATTTCGGCGCCGAAACCCGCATTTTCAACCCCTCCGGCCTGCCCCTGCCTGACGATGTGCCTGTCGAGCACCCCAAGGTGCAGGAGCTGCGCGAGCTGGTGCAGTGGTCCGAAGGCCAGGTCTGGTGCTCGCCGGAGCGCCATGGCGCGCTGTCGGCGGTATTCAAGGTGCAGATCGACTGGATACCCCTGGCGCTTGGCGCGCTGCGGCCCACCCAGGGCAAGACCTTGGCGGTGATGCAGGTGTGCGGGGGGTCGCAGTCGTTCAATGTAGTCAACCAACTGCGCGTGCTCGGGCGTTGGATGCGCATGTTCACCATTCCCAACCAGTCGTCGGTGCCCAAGGCTTACCTGGAGTTCGATGAGGCTGGGCGGATGAAGCCTTCGGCGTATTACGACCGGGTGGTGGATGTGATGGAGGAGTTGGTGAAGTTCACGCTGTTGCTGCGTGATCGGCAGGATTACTTGGTGGATCGGTATTCGGAGCGTAAGGAGAGTGCCGAAGCGCTTTCGTCGCGGGTGAATCAGCGGGCGATCTGAACAGGTGATTTGAAAGAAGAGTTCGGCGAAGGCGAGCCTGGACAGGTTTCTCGACATGGATGCCTACGGGCCGCCGCCACGCTGCGCAATGGTTCTCCACGATGCAAGGCCGCCCCTTTTTGCTTTTACGGCAACGGCCCACACACACCACTACAGGCAGCCAATCTGTATAATCAGCCACTCGTGAGCACTTGACGAACCAGAAAAACGAAACGGAATTCTGCATGGCATTAATGTTCCCGCCCCACGGCCCCAAGTCAAACGACAGCCAGATCGCCGAGCCGCTTGTTTATCGCCTGCTAAAAGACCAGCTTTGCGATGAATTCAGCGTTATCCATAGCATTCCTTGGCTATCCTCGTTTGTGCATGAACTACAAGGAAATCAAAGCCCCATTGGCGAAATTGATTTTCTGATATTGCATCCTGTCCTCGGCATCTTGGCACTTGAAGTAAAAGGCGGGATCGTCGGCCACAATGAATCCGGTTTCTACTATAGCAACACCCCATTCGATCCAGTCACCCAGCTTAACCGCGGCATATTTGCGATCCAAAAATGGTTAGAGAAAAGCGGAATAAAAATTCAAATAGGCCGTGCTTACTGCTTCCCTGCCTCCGAAGCGAACATCTGTGACTTGCCCCCTGCTGTCATTGACCATACCGATCACAGCGTGGTAAAGCTGGTGTTGGACATCAATGACATTGGGCAGATAAGTGATCGCATTAGCGGCATCATGCTTCACTTCAAAGACCTGTTGAATGTCAAATCACTTAGTCCGCACACCATAGAATCGATCATAGAAAAGCTTGTCCCAAGCAAACACTACGAGCCGTGCTGGCACTCGAGAATCAACCAGGACAATAAAACTTGGCTGAAGCTAACCGACCAACAGAATGAATGCATAACACGCGCCACGCACAACACCAAGACCCTCATCAGTGGCTGGCCAGGTACGGGAAAAACCCTCGTCGCTGTCGAAACAGCGCGCCGCTTGGCAGCCCAGGGTCAAAAAACGATTTTCCTGACATTCAATAAGTTGCTCGCAAAAAAAATTGCACGTGAACTCAAGGCTCACCCAGGCAGTAAAACTCTCACGTTACATGCACTCTGCACGCAGGCTGCCGCGCACAATGGCGACAAAGCCATTCCCTCAAACGATTGGTTTGATAGGCATGCATGGTCCAGCCTAAAAAAAGCGTGCAGCAACGGCTTCCTTGATGAGTACTCAACCCTGATCGTGGATGAGGGGCAAGTCATACGGGAAGCGTTCTGGGAAGCACTCACGGAGATCTTCGGCAAACGCCGAATCATCGTCATGTGTGACGCGGCACAGGCCCTTCCCTACGAGCAACCTGTCTCTCTTGAAAAGCTGGAAAACATCCTTGATACGAAGGCATTCCTTCTCACAGAGAGCTTGCGGATGCCGAAGCGAGTCTGTGAAAGACTCAAAATATTTCAAGAGCCTTCTTATGCCGTTCACAACCCACGGCACTCAGATGAAGACGCTCTGATCGAAATCATTACCAGCAATCAAGAGCAGGCACTCAAGAAGCTCGCCGCTCAATTAGTCACAGAGGGGATACCCGACACCCACATAGTTGTCTTGACTACGCCCAATGCGCCTCTCCCCCTCGGCCTGGTCCCTCAGGGTGTAACCGTTGAATCCATCGGCAAATTCAGAGGGCTGGAGAGCCCTATTGTCATTATCATGGCTTCTAGCAAAATTACGAATGCTGAATTTTTTTGCGCCTACTCAAGAGCCACGAGCCGTTGCTTCGTGATTCTGGACGCCTATGATCTAAAAAATTCAAGCTATGAAAGCCTTGGCAAATCGCTCCAGGAAACACAGTCAGATTTCATTCGCTCGGAAGCCTCTAAATCGTTAACCCAAGCAACCCTGGCACACCTGCAAATTGAAAGCGTCACCCCGCCAACACAGGGAACTCATATCGCTTGGTGCGAAAGCTGGAAAAGCTATGTACTGCCAGTCCAACACTGCGAGGGCACACGGCTGTTACTGGAGTCGTATTTTCTCGACACAGAATCTCCGAACATTTTCACGTGGTCCCCTTCCAGCAGAAACACAGTGCACCTCTTACCCTCCGCCTCCGATGGGCACCGCGAACTCCACACTTTACGCACTTGCAAGACCTGCGGCATTCTAACGCCGCACAATACAAACCCTCGAAGAGAAGAACGCTGCCACCTATGCACCCTAAACGAGCACTCACGAGATCTCGCCTTTGAGAAGCAGTGCCTGCTTGTTGCAGACGTCTTAGCAAACAGGCAAAACTACAGCACTGAACATAAGAAAAAGCTGCCACACCAGATCTTCGCAATCGGCGTTTTGCAGCTGGCGAAGTACCAGACAGATCAAGAGAACTTTATCTCCGCCTTCAGCCAGCTCAGCGTCTTTGGCAGAACGGCCATGGCGCTTACCTTACGAGTACTTACGACGGGCCGCCGGAGCAACGTTGAATCCTTCAAGATCAACGATGTCGCAAAAAAAACGCATTCCTGGAATGAAAGCATATCAAAACTCTCATTCTCTTCATGGCAAGGCCATGTTAACGACGCCTTCAACAAGCTGGAAAAAAATGGAATCGTTCAGAAATCCGCCAGCGGGAGCCGGACCTTAATCGCCGACAAATTCCTGATGAAACCTTGAAGTCGACCAATTTACTGGGCAGGGCGAACTCTACCGCAGCTGCGGCTTTAAGGAAGCCTTCTGCTGCGCTTGGTGCAACGTGCTTGACTGCACGAATTCTGTCTGGCCGAGGCTGCACCCAAGCATATCGTCGGCCTTCAAGAATTATTCAGGTGGTAAGCAGGCAAGCCCCTTCTACTCTTGGTAGACTGGTTCACCCTTCGAAGGCCGATCCAGCGAGGTCTCTGACCCCGCGATCGGCCTTTTTCCTTGTTCCGATCGCTGCCCCAGACCTCAATGCCCTTAGAACAACCTTCGAATCCAATCCCCCCAAGGCCTGAGCCGTCACGCCGCTTCAGCGTTGCACCGATGATGGACTGGACCGACCGCCACTGCCGGTTCTTCCTGCGCCTGCTGTCCAAGCACACCCTGCTCTACACCGAAATGGTCACCACCGGCGCCCTGCTGCACAACGACGCCCACCGTTTCCTACGCCACGACGTGTCCGAGCACCCGCTGGCCCTGCAACTGGGCGGCAGCGTGCCGGCCGACCTGGCTGCGTGCGCGCGCCTGGCCGAAGAAGCGGGTTACGACGAGGTCAACCTCAACGTCGGCTGCCCGAGCGACCGGGTGCAGAACAACATGATCGGCGCGTGCCTGATGGCGCATCCGGCGCTGGTGGCCGATTGCGTGAAGGCCATGCGCGATGCGGTGTCGACGCCGGTGACGGTCAAGCACCGCATCGGCATCAATGGCCGCGACAGCTATGCCGAACTGTGCGACTTCGTCGGGCAGGTGCGTGAAGCGGGTTGCCGCAGTTTTACCGTGCACGCGCGGATCGCGATTCTGGAAGGGTTGTCGCCCAAGGAGAACCGCGAGATTCCGCCATTGCGCTATGACGTGGCGGCGCAGCTGAAGGCGGACTTCCCGGACCTGGAGATCGTGCTCAACGGTGGCATCAAGACCTTGGACGAGTGCCAGGCGCACCTGGAGACGTTCGATGGCGTGATGCTGGGGCGCGAGGCGTACCACAACCCTTATCTGCTGGCCGAGGTGGATCAGCGGCTGTTCGGCAGCGAGGCTGCAGTGGTCAGCCGCAGTGAGGCGATGGCGCAGTTGCGGCCTTACGTGGTTGCGCATATGCAGAGCGGTGGGGCGATGCATCACATCACCCGGCATATTCTTGGGCTTGGGCAGGGGTTCAAGGGGGCGCGGCGGTTCCGGCAGTTGTTGTCGGCGGATATTCACAAGGCGCCGGAGCCGTTGGTGGTGTTTGATCAGGCGGCGCAGCTGCTGCAGGGTCGTTGAGGTTTGCCCTGCTTTTTGTGGGAGCCGGCTTGCCGGCTCCCACAACACAAAGTGCGCTCATGGCAGCCCCAGCGCTACAGGCTGTTGCCAGGCGTGGGGAACCTCGTGCGGGCGGGTGACTCGAATCATCACCTTCGCCATTTCACCCCCGCCCCACAGGCCCCTTGAGCGGCCGTCGGGGCTCGGGTAATGTCGAGCAATCGCACAGGACAGAGCACGCCATGACTTCCAAGCTGGAACAACTCAAGCAGTTCACCACCGTGGTCGCCGACACCGGGGACCTGGACGCCATCACCCGCCTCAAGCCGGTCGATGCCACCACCAACCCGTCGCTGCTGCTCAAGGCTGCCGCCATCCCTGGCTACGCCGACCTGCTCAAGCAGGTCAAGGCCGATGCCAAGGGCAATGTCGACCTGGCCTGCGACAAGTTCGCGGTGGCCGTGGGTTCGGGCATCCTCAAGGCCATCCCGGGGCGTATCTCCACCGAAGTGGATGCCCGCCTGTCGTTCGATGAGCCGGCGCTGCTGAACAAGGCCCGCCAGCTGATCGCCCTGTACGACGCCGCTGGCGTATCCAAGGACCGCGTGCTGATCAAGCTGGCCTCCACCTGGGAAGGCATCCGCGCTGCCGAGAAGCTGGAGAAGGAAGGCATCCAGACCAACCTGACCCTGCTGTTCTCCTTCGCCCAGGCCCAGGCCTGTGCCGATGCCGGGGTGTTCCTGATTTCGCCGTTCGTGGGCCGTATCTACGACTGGTACAAGAAAAGCACCGGCCAGGAGTACGTGGGCGCCGATGACCCGGGCGTGCAGTCGGTCACGCGCATCTACAACTACTACAAGGCCAATGGCTACGACACCGTGGTCATGGGCGCCAGCTTCCGCAATATCGGCCAGATCGAGCAACTGGCCGGCTGCGATCGCCTGACCATCAGCCCGGAGCTGCTGCAACAGCTCAGCGACGACCAGGGCGAGCTGCCACGCATGCTCAAGCCGGGCAATGCCGGCGAGGCCAAGCAGGTGCTGAACGAAAGCCAGTTCCGCTGGGCGATGAACGAAGATGCCATGGGCACCGAAAAGCTGGCCGAAGGCATTCGCCAGTTCGCGCGGGACCAGGAGAAGCTGGAGAAGTTGATGGCTGACAAAGCCTGATACATCTCGGGTTTGCCAGGCGGGCGGGAAATGTTCAGCATTTTCCGCCCGTTTTTGTTTCATCTGGTTTGATTAGAATTCCAGGGCCTCTTCGCGGGCAAGCCCGCTCCCACAAGTGCAAAACAGTACCTGTGGGAGCGGGCTTGCCCCGCGAAGAGGCCCGCATAGCCCCCCGAGCTGTCGATGACCTCCTGCGCCCCACTGCCCAAAGTGCTCGTTGGCCCGATACTGCGCCGCCTGGAACCCCAGCGCCTGGCCATCTGGCTGGTCGGCACGCAACCCTTGCAACCCGAACTCATCATGGATGCTGCGGCCAAGGTGAATTGCCAAGTCATCCCCGTAGGCCAGCACGTCTTCATCCACCTGCTGGACATCCACTTCAGCCAGCCCCTGCCCTGCGACATCGCCCTCGAGTACGACCTGCTCATCGACGGCCTCGGCATCGCCAGTTGGGCGCCGCACCTGCTCTACCCCGGCCAGCAACGCCCCAACCTGGTGCTGCGCGGCCGCCTCGACCAGCTGTTGCACGGCTCCTGCCGCAAGCCACACCACCCGGCCAGCGATGGCCTGCTGTGCGCCGACCGCTTGCTGTTGGCCTGCCAAGACCCGCAGCAGCGCCCCGCCGTGCTGCTGATGACCGGCGACCAGGTGTATGCCGACGACGTCGCCGGGCCGATGCTGCGGGCCATCCATTCGCTGATCGAACGCCTGGGCCTGTACGACGAAGCGCTGCAAGGCGCGGTGGTCGCAGGCAGCCAGGCGCTCTATCGCCACCCGGCCAGCTACTACCACCGCGCCGACCTGCTGCCCGCCCAGGCGCGCAACGAAAGCCTGCGCGAGCGCTTCTTCGGCGGCAAGCGCAAGCCGATCTTCTCTTCCAGCAACGCCGACAACCACCTGGTGACCTTCGCCGAGGTGCTGGCCATGTACCTGCTGGTCTGGTCGCCCGTGCCCTGGCAACTGGTCAGCCTGGGCATGCCCGCAGGCCTCGCCGAGCCGCACCAGGCGCGCTACAGCCAGGAGCTGTCGCTGATCGAGGCGTTCGCCGCCAACCTCGGCCAGGTCGCGCGGGTGATGGCCCACCTGCCCTGCCTGATGATCTTCGACGACCACGACATCACCGATGACTGGAACCTCTCGGCGCAATGGGAAGAAACCGCCTACGGCCACCCCTTCTCGCGCCGCATCATCGGCAATGCCTTGCTCGGCTACCTGCTGTGCCAGGCCTGGGGCAACGACCCGGACGGCTGCCAGGCGCTGGTCGGGCAATGCCAGCAGCTGGGCAGCCAGCCCCGGGATGCGCTGATCGACGAGTTGCTGCGCTTCCAGGGCTGGCAGTACAGCCTGCCCAGCGAGCCGCCGCTGCTGGTGCTGGACACCCGCACACGGCGCTGGCGCAGTGAAAGCGACCTGGCCAAGCCTTCCGGCCTGCTCGACTGGGAAGCGCTGTGCGAGCTCCAGCAAGCCCTGCTGGATCACCCTTCGGCGATCATCGTCTCGCCAGCGCCGATCTTCGGCGTGAAGTTGATCGAGACGGTGCAACGGGTATTCAGCTGGCTGGGTTACCCGCTGCTGGTGGATGCCGAGAACTGGATGGCCCACCGCGGGGCTGCGCAGGTGGTGCTGAACATCTTCCGCCATTCGCGCACGCCCGGGCATTACGTGATCCTGTCGGGCGATGTGCACTATTCGTTCGTCTACGAGGTGCTGATCCGCCATCGCCAGCGCAGCCCGCACCTGTGGCAGGTGACCAGCAGCGGCATCAAGAACGAATTTCCCCGGCGCCTGCTGGATGTGCTGGACCGGCTCAACCGCTGGCTCTATTCGCCGCGCTCGCCGCTCAACTGGTTTACCAAGCGGCGGGAGATGGAGGTGGTGCCGCGCACGCCCAGCCACAGCAAGGCCGGGGAACGGTTATGCAATGGGGCGGGGTTGGGGCAGGTGTTCTTCGATGAACAGGGGCGGCCAGTGCGGGTGTTTCAGCTCAGTGCCGAGGGTGGCGAGGCGACCGAATTCATTCGGCGGGAGTGACGGGGGTGGCTGCGCTGGCCTCATCGCCGGCAAGCCGGCTCCCACAGAAGATCCGCACTGCCAGCAGGCTGGTCATTTACCTGTGGGAGCCGGCTTGCCGGCGATGAGGCCGCAGCAGGCTGAAGATCAGGTGCGCTCCAGGGCGTTCACCAGGTCATGGAAGGCTTCACGGTTGGAGTCGTTCAGGCCCATGAGGATCTTGTGCGCCTCCAGCACCTTGGAACGCACCACATCCTCGTTCTGGTCCTGGGACGGCAGGTCGGTCAGGCATTCCGGGCACGGTACCGGGCGATCGACGATGTTGAACACCTGATCGAAGCCCATGGACTGCAGCAGGCGCGAAATGTCCGGGTTGGTGGTGACCACGGTGGGCAGCAGCCCCACCTTCTGCCGCGACAGGATCGACAGCTTGGCCAGCAGGCCCAGGGTGGTGCTGTCGATGCTCTCAGTCTCGGTCAGGTCGATGACGATGGCCGAGAAGTTCAGCGCGGTGAAGATCTTCTCGATCGTCGCATCCAGCGCCGAACACAGGGTCAGGCGCACCTCACCGACGAATTTCAGTACAAAGGTACCGCTCTGCTCGGCGAACTGAATTCTACCGGTACTCATTGAAGGTTCCTGCTCAACACCAATAGGGCGATATCATCCGGCATCTCCCCAAGCGTAGCCAATCCGAAACGTTGGCGCAGCCCATCCAGGCTGCCACCCGCTGCCTTGACGATATCCGGCAAGGCGGCCTCTTTATCTTTGAGCGTGTCACCCGGCAAAAGGTCCAGAATGCCATCGGACATCAGGCTCAGGCTGAACTGCGGCGGCAACTCGATCACCAGGTCCTGGTAGGTCGCCTCTTCGAACAACCCCACCGGCAGGCCACGGCCTTCAAGGTAGCGCGCCTGGCCCGGGGTATACAGCACCGGCAGCGGCAAGTGGCCACCCACGGCGTAGGTCAGCAGGCCGGTCTCTTCGTCGATCACCCCGCCGACCATGGTCACATGCTTGCCCAGCTTGCAGTTGATCAGCCCGCGGTTGATGTGGCTAAGCACTTCCGAGGGCTTGAATTCGCGCAGCTTGCTGTTGCGCTTGAATTCGAACAGCAGGCGCGTGGTCATGAACTTCAGCAGCACCGTGACGAAGGCCGACGATGCGCCATGCCCCGACACATCGGCCAGGTAGAAGGCAATGCGCCGATCATCCACGCGGAAGTAGTCGGTAAAATCGCCCGACAGGTACAGCGACGGGATGATCTGGTGCTCGAAGGCAAACTCGCCCAGCGACCGCGGGCTCTCCGGCAGCATGTTCATCTGCACCTGGCGACCGGCGGTCTGGTCCTCCTGCAACAGGTGCAGGCTGGCCTCCAGCTCGCGGTTGGCCGCTTCGAGCTTGTCGCGGTAGCGCTGGTTTTCCAGCACCAGGCGCGAACGGTCCAATGCCCGGCGCACCGAATGCTCGAGCACGGCCAGGTCTTCCAGTGGCTTGATCAGGTAGTCGGCGGCGCCCAGGCGCAAGGCCTCGACCGCGTCGCTCATCACCCCGGCACCCGAGACCACGATCACCGGCAACTGCGGCGCTCGCTCGCTGATCTGGCGGATCAGTTCGAGCCCGCCCATCTGCGGCATGCGCAAATCGCAGATCACAAGGTCAGGCTGGTGTTCTTCGAAGACCTGGAGCCCCTGCTGGCCGTTACTGGCCTGAAGGACGCTGAAGCCACTGTCTTCCAGATAGGCGGCGAGGCTCGCACGGACCACGTCGTCATCATCGATGATCAGCAGCGTTGCACTGATTTTCTGCATGTGGGCGAACGGCGCCGATTTGGGGTGATGCAGGGGCGTCTGCAAGGCTGACATCCGACTGCTGGAATTCTTGGTAGTAACGCTCTACTTGAGTTGTAGGCCAATTACGCAGGCCAGGCAACCGGCAGAGGTACCTCGTAAGGCGCAGACGGTACTCCCATCCGCCAGGGGTTTCAAGCATACGAGGGTCGAGTCGCCTGCAGTTTGAACGGCAAATTCCCGGCAGTTATAAGAAAGGCCAGCACAGTGACTAAAAAGGCGACCCGAAGGTCGCCTTTTTAGTCAGGGCATGAATCAGAAATCGTCTTCGACTTCGCCGTCCTTGACCTTGAACTCGCGGTTCTGCAGGTAGGCGTTGCGAATGAAGATGTACTTGTCGCCCTGGATCAGCTTCTCCGCCGACAGCAGGCTGGCACGGGTGTCGACCACGTCCAGCGCGAAGATCGAGTTGCGGGTCGGCACGTGGTCGATGTAGCGGTAGGGTTCGGTGTAGGTGTCCGGGTACTTGGCCAGGCCGTCACGCACGGTGCTCGGGCCCAGCAGCGGGATCACCACGTAGGGGCCGCTCGGCACGCCCCAGTAGCCCAAGGTCTGGCCGAAGTCTTCGTCGCTGCGGGTCAGGCCCATCTTGGTGCCGACGTCGAAGAAACCGCCCAGGCCGAAGGTGGTGTTGACGATCAACCGCGCGGTGTCCACGCCCGCGGCATGCGGCTTGAACTGCAGCAGGTTGTTGGCCAGGTTGGTGACATCGCCCAGGTTGCGGAAGATGTTGTGAATGCCGTCCTCGAGGAACTGCGGGGTGACCGCCTGGTAGCCTTTGGCCAATGGCTTGAGGGCATACGTGTCGAGGGTATCGTTGAAGCGGAAGATCGGTCGGTTGACCGCCTCCCAGGGATCCTCCTCGGTGGCTGCCTGGGTGGCCGCCACGGGTGCCAGCAGCAAGCTGGCACAGACACAGGCCTGGGTGACTCGCTCGATCACACCGGCACCGATCCTACGCATAGATGATTCTCCATCGAAATTCTTGGCCGCAAGCGCAACGGGTCGCGCAGCTGGTAAGGCGGCAGTATAGAGGCTTGCGGGCTGATAAACAGCTTTACACATTTTTGCTCAATATTTTGTGAACATCTGTTGCCGTCACAGCAACGTAACAATCAGCGCCTAGCCTGCGGACTATTTCAGGGACGTTGCCATGCACGATGCATCCGCCTTCACCGCTGTGCTGTTCGGCCTGCGCGGTTGCCTGGTCCAGGCTGCCAGCGGCAGCCCCCTGCCCGCCCCCGGCGCCCTCGAGGCCCTGGCCAGCCTGCGCCGCCAGCAAGTGCCGTGCATCTGGCTGGATGACCTGAGCAACACCCAGAGCCAGCGCCTTGCCAGCGTTTTGCCGGACTGGCTGCCGGGCCAGCGGGTCAATGGCGTGCAGTGGCCGGCGCCCAATGCCTGCTGGCAGGCCCTGATGACCCTAGACAGCCAACGCCTGGACGGCTGCGTGCTGGTCAGCGGCGAACCGCGCCTGCTGCAGTCGGGCCTCAATGCCGGGCTGTGGACCATCGGCCTGGCCGCCTGCAGCCCTTCCTGCGACCTGGGCTCACAGCACTGGCAGGCCATGAGCGCGCAAGAACAGGAGCTGGCCCGCGGCAAGGCCACCCTCGAGCTGTTCGGCCTGGGCGTGCATTCGGTGATCGACCACCTCGAAGCGCTGGACACCTGCCTGGTGGACATCGCCCAGCGCCGGCGCAAGGGTGAAAAACCCTGATCCAGGCCGTTGATGCGGATCATGCAAAGCGACGGCGAGTGGATTACGCTTGGAGACAGGTGCGAACCTTTGCCGCTTCGCTGAGGTCCATGCCTTGCCAAGCCATTGATGGAGAACAGCCAATGCCTGCCCGCGAATTGCAAGAGCGCCTGAACAGCTTGCGCGAGCAACTGGATAGAAACGTACCGCTTACCGATGAAGAACTGGCCGCGCTGCACGAGGAGGCCAGGCAGATAGAGGCGCAGCTGAAAATCGAGGAAGCCACCCCGGACAACAACCTGGTCGATGGCGTGAACCTGGCGATCGAGCGCTTCGAGGCCGAACACCCCGACCTCACCGCCACCCTGCGCAGCATTGCCAACTCGCTGCACAGCATGGGTATCTGAAACAACCAGGGGCCGCTTTGCGGCCCATTCGCGGGGCAAGCCCGCCCCCACCGAACTTGTGGGAGCGGGCTTGCCCCGCGAATGGGCCACAAAGTGGCCCCTGCCATTGAACGTTACTGACGAACCAGGCGCAGATTCTTCGGGCTGATCGCCCCGGTGCTGCGGTACGGGTTGATATCCAGCCCACCCCTGCGCACATAACGCGCGTACACCGTCAGGTGCTCCGGCTGCAGCAGGTTCTTCAGGTCCAGGTAAATCCGCTCCACGCATTGCTCGTGGAAGTCGGCGTGCTGGCGGAAGCTGATCAGGTAGGTCAGCAGGCTGGCATGGTCCAGCGCCCTGCCCTTGTATTCCACCACCACACTGCCCCAGTCCGGCTGGCCGGTCACCGGGCAGTTGGACTTGAGCAGGTGGCTGTGCACGGTTTCTTCCACCTGCCGATCCGGGCTGCACTGCAGCAACTCGGGCTGCGGCTGCTCATAATTGCTGATGGCCACGTCCAGCGCATCGATGCACAGGCCCGGCAGCGCCGTCACGCCTTGCGCCTCGACCTCGGCCAGGGTGTGCACCTGCACGCCCACGGGCTTGCCCGCGGCTGCCGACAGGTCCTTTTCCAGGCACGCGCGCAGCTCGGCGATCGAGGCGAACACGGTCTGGTTCAGCGAGTTGAGGTAGAGCTTGAACGACTTCGATTCGATGATGTTCGGCGAGTCGGCCGGGATGGCGAATTCGCCAATCGCCACCACCGGCTTGCCCGACGGCAGCAGCCAGGACAGCTCGAAGCAGTTCCAGAAGTCCACGCCCTGCCACGGCAGGGTCTGGGCAGTCACGCCCAGTTCGGCCCACTTGGCCGTGCGCGGGATCGGAAACAGCAGCGAAGGGGTGTAGGTGGCGATGTATTCGCTGGACTTGCCCAGCGGAGAGTGTTCGGCAGCAGGGTGCATGGAAACTGACCTGAAGGTTCGGAAATGCACCTAGTTTACCGGTTTTACCCTCCGCCTTGGAGCGCAAGTCACTCGATGGTCAATGGCCCGACCATGCCGGCCTGGTAATGCCCCGGCACGTTGCAGGCAAACTCGATGGGGGCGGACTTGCGGAAGGTCCAGGTCAGCTCGGCGCGCTGGCCAGGCTGCACCAGCACGGTGTTGCCGGTGTCATGGCCATGGGCGCCATGGTTCATCTGGCCGTGGTCCATGCCTTCGTGGTTCATGCCTGCGGTAAAGAGCTTGCCTTGCATGGCGAGCATTTCTTTCTGGTGCTCGGCGTGCATGGCCTTGTCGCCCAGGTTGAACTCATGGGGCAGCTGGCCCTGGTTGATCAGCACGAAGCGCACGGTTTCGCCGGCCTTTACCTGCAAGCTCTTGGGTTCGAAGGCAATATCCTTGAGCACCACCTCGACGGTGCGGGTGGCCTTGGCCGCCGGGGCCGGCTCACCGAAGGCGAAGGTGTTCGCTTCGCCAGCGAAGACAGGCAGGCTTGCCAAGGCAAGCGTGGCGGCGATGAACAGGTGCTTCATGATGACTCCAGAACGTTCAACGAGATAAGGCCACTTTAAAAAGGGCTGACTGGCAGCGACCTGACAGCGAGATTACAACTTTGTCAGCTTGGGCGACGCCGGGCAGAGTCACGTATCATTTCAGCCATCACCCAGACTGCGGACACTGCATGAAACTGCTGATCGTCGAAGACCAGGCCCGCACCGGCCAGTACCTGAGCCAGGGCCTCAACGAAGCCGGCTTCGCCACTGAGCTTGCGGCCGATGGCGAGACCGGCCAGTTCCTGGCACTGACCGGCGACCACGACCTGCTGATCCTCGACGTGATGCTGCCCGGGCGCGACGGCTGGCAGATTCTCCAGGCGGTGCGCCAGGCAGGCCTGGATACCCCGGTGCTGTTCCTGACCGCCCGCGACGCCGTGGAAGACCGCGTGCACGGCCTGGAACTGGGCGCCGACGATTACCTGGTCAAGCCCTTCGCCTTCTCCGAACTGCTGGCCCGGGTGCGCAGCCTGCTGCGCCGCGGCGCCAGCCCCAGCCAGGAGACCACCCTGAGCCTGGCCGACCTGCGCCTGGACCTGCTGCGCCGCCGCGCCGAACGCGCCGGCCAGCGCATCGACCTGACCGCCAAGGAGTTCGCCCTGCTCGAGTTGCTGCTGCGTCGCCAGGGCGAAGTGCTGCCCAAGTCGCTGATCGCCTCGCAGGTATGGGACATGAATTTCGACAGTGATACCAACGTCATCGAAGTGGCCATCCGCCGCCTGCGCCTGAAACTCGACGACCCGCACCCGACCAAGCTGATCCACACCGTGCGCGGCATGGGCTATGTGCTCGAAGAGCGCCCCGACTGATGCGCAGGCTTTCCCTCGGCACCCGCCTGGCCCTGTTGTTCGCAGCCTGTACCGCCGCCGTGTCGCTGGGCGCGGGCCTGCTGTTCAACCACGCCAGCCAGCAGCACTTCATCGAACTGGACCAGCAATTGCTCGAATCGCGCCTGTCGCTGTTTCGCACCCAGCTCGCCGGCCTGGCCAACCCGGCCGACCTGCAAAGCCGCCTTCCAGCCCTGCGCGAGGAGCTCAGCCACCAGGCCGACCTGGCCTTGCGCATCACCGGCCGCGATGGCGCCCCCTGGTACGCCAGCCGCGCCGCCTTGCCCGAAGCGCCCTCCACCACGGACCTGGCGACCGTGCACGCCGACGGCATCGACTACCGCAGCCTGGCCGTGCCCTTGAACGAAAACGCCCGGCTGACCCTGTTCCTCGACATCACCCACCACCAGCACTTCCTGCAGGGCATGCAGCGCCTGATCTGGCTGACCGTGGGCCTGTCGGCACTGGCCACTGCGCTGCTCGGCGCCTGGGCCGCACGCCGCGGGCTGCGGCCGCTGCGCCAGATGGGCCAGGTGGCCGATAGCGTCTCGGCGCGTTCGCTGACCACCCGCCTGCCCGTGGAACAGATGCCCGAGGAGCTGGCGGCACTGGCCAGCACCGTGAATGCCATGCTGCAACGCCTGGACGACGCCTTCCAGCGCCTCTCGGCGTTTTCCGCCGACATCGCCCATGAGCTGCGCACGCCGCTGTCCAACCTGCTGACCCACACCCAGGTCACCCTCACCCGCCCGCGCAGCCTCGAGGAATACCGCGAAGCGCTGCACGGCAACCTGGAAGAGCTGCAGTGGATGGCGCAGATGATCAACGACATGCTGTTCCTGGCCAAGGCCGACCACGGCCTGCTGGTGCCGGGGCAGGCGCCGCTGGCGCTGCATGAGGAAGTGGACGCGCTGCTGGAGTACTACGCACCGCTGGCCGAGGACGGCGAAGTGGCGCTGGTGCGCGAGGGTGAAGCGATGCTTAGCGGTGACCGGCACATGCTGCGCCGGGCCTTGTCCAACTTGCTCGACAATGCCTTGCGCTTTACCCCAGCCGGCGGGCAGATTCGCGTGTCGCTTTCGCCCGGCTCACGGATTTGCGTGGCCAATACCGGGGCGCCAATCGACAACGCTGCATTGCCTCGGCTGTTCGATCGGTTCTATCGCGTGGACCCGGCGCGGCGGGAAGGCAGCAGCGAGCATGCGGGGTTGGGGCTGGCGATTACCCGCTCGATCGTGCAGGCCCATGGCGGGCAGATTCGCGCGGAGTGTGAGGGTGGGTGGACGCGGTTCGTGATCGAATTCGGGGCAACCCGTTAGGGCTGCCTTGCAGCCCATCGCCGGCAAGCCGGCTCCCACATAACCTGTGGGAGCCGGCTTGCCGGCGATAGGGCCCTCAAGCCTGAATCAGACCGCCAAGCCGATCGCCGGCTGCACCTGCGACGCCCGATACGCCGGGTAAATGGTCGCCAGGAAGCTCATCACCAACCCCGCCACGCAGATCATCGCCACATCCCCCCACTGCAACTCGGACGGCAAGCTGCTGATGAAGTACACATCCGAGGTAAAGATGTGCTGCCCACTCACCCGCTCCAGCCAACCGACGATCTGGCTGACATTGAACGCGGCGATCACCCCGAGCACCCCACCGATCAGCGTGCCGACGATGCCGATCAGGCTGCCCTGGACCATGAACGTGCCCATGATCTGAGCCGGCGTGGCGCCCAGGGTGCGCAGGATGGCGATGTCCGGCCCCTTGTCGTTCACCACCATCACCAGGGTGGCGATGATGTTGAAGGCGGCCACGGCGATGATCATCATCAGCAGCAGGCCGATCATGGTCTTTTCCATCTTCATGGCACTGAACAGGCTGCCCTGGGTGTGCGACCAGTCGTCAGCGCGGTAGGCGTCGCCCAGCCCCGCGACAATCGCCTTGGACACCTGCGGCGCGGCGTACAGGTCGTGCAGCTTCAGGCGCACGCCCTGCACCTGGCCTGGTGCCCAGCGCTGCATTTCGCCGGCATCGGCGACGTGCATGTAGGCCTGGGAGCCATCCAGCTCAGCGCCGACCTTGAAGATGCCAACCACGGTCAGGCGCTGCATGCGCGGGGTGATACCCCCCGGCTCCTTGCTGATTTCCGGCACGATCAGGGTCAGCTTGTCGCCGGTATTGAGGCGAAAGCGCCGTGCGGTCAGCTCGCCGATCACCACGCCGTATTCACCCGGCTGCAGGTCCTGCAGGCGGCCCTGGACGATATGCTGGCCGACGATCGACACCTTGCCTTCTTCGGCCGGGTCGATGCCGCTGACCTGGATCGGCTGCATCGCCCCCTTGTAGGAGAGCATGCCCTCCATTTCGGTGATCGGCGCCGCCGCCATCACGGCCGGGTTCTTCAACGCCGCATCAGCGGTCGCGCGCCAGTCATCCAGCGGCTGCACGCCAAGAATCGCGGCATGCGGCACCAGGCCGAGAATGCGCGAACTCATCTCGCGCTGGAAGCCGTTCATCACCGACAGCACCACGATCATCGCCAGCACGCCCAGGGACAGGCCGATCATCGAGGTCATCGAGATGAACGAGATGAAATGGTTGCGGCGCTTGGCACGGGTGTAGCGAGCACCGATGAACAAGGGCAAGGGTCTGAACATGTACGAAAATACCCAATGAAATAAGGTGGGGCGGCCTGGCTCAGATCGCGACCAGGTGGCCGTCGTCGAGCTTCAGCACACGGTCCATCTGGCGCGCCAGGTTGAGGTCGTGGGTCACCACCAGGAACGCCGTGCGCGAGGAACTGGACAGCTCCTGCATCAGCTCCTGGATGCCTTGGGCGGTGTGGTGGTCGAGGTTGCCGGTCGGCTCGTCGAGCATCACCAGGCCCGGGCGATTGACCAGCGCGCGGGCGATCGCCACACGCTGGCGCTCGCCGCCGGACAGTTCGGCCGGCTTGTGGTGCAGGCGGTGGCCCAGGCCCACGCGCTTGAGCAGCGCCTCGGCGCGCTCACGGGCTTCGGGGATGGCGGTGCGGCCGATCAGCAGCGGCATGCACACGTTCTCCATGGCGGTGAACTCAGGCAGCAGGTGGTGGAACTGGTAGACGAACCCCAGCTCGCGGTTGCGCAGCAGGCCGCGGGCGCGCTCGCCCAGGGCCGACAGTTCTTCGCCGGCCAGCCAGACACTGCCCTGGGTCGGCCGGTCGAGGCCGCCCAGCAGGTTGAGCAAGGTACTCTTGCCCGAGCCCGAACTGCCGACGATGGCCACCCGCTCACCGGCGTGCAGCTCCAGGTTCAGGCCCGACAACACCTGCACCGACTCCGGCCCCTCGTCGTAGGACTTGCCCAGGTTGC
>NZ_DJTF01000055.1:0-4859 GCF_002438125.1 Pseudomonas sp. UBA6315 | reverse complement strand
ATTCTTCCTGGCGTACCGGGTCGACGATCACGGCGTGCTCGAGGCGGCCACGGTATTTGCAGGCGATGCTGACAGCGAAGTGGGGGATGCCGCGCAGGAAGTTGGTGGTGCCGTCCAGCGGATCGATGATCCACAGGTAGTCCTTGCCTTCTTCGCCGGTGCCCGCGTGCAGGCCAGTCTCTTCACCCTGGATGGAGTGGTTCGGGTACGCCTTGCGCAGGGCGTTGACGATGCTCTGTTCGGCGGCGCGATCAACCTCGGAGACGTAGTCCTTGGCCTCTTTCTCGTCGACCTTGATGGTATCCAGGCGTTCGATGGAGCGGAAGATCAGTTCACTGGCGCTGCGAGCGGCGCGCAGGGCGATATTCAGCATAGGCTGCATGGGCGGGTCACCTGGAGATGTTAAAGAAGAAAGCCGAACATTCTAGCAGAAAATTTTGGCGGCAGAAGTGTCACATTTGCTTTCATGGCGTTACGCTGGTCGGTTCTGTAAGATCGAAACCCTCAAAACCCGCATCTGTGAGCACAACACCTTGCTGCAAAATATTCGTGTTGTTCTGGTCAATACCAGCCACCCCGGCAACATCGGCGGCGCTGCGCGTGCCATGAAAAACATGGGCTTGTCGCGCCTGGTGCTGGTGCAGCCCAAAGAGTTCCCGGCCGCTGACGCCAGCGCGCGCGCCTCCGGCGCCGACGACGTGCTGGCCAATGCCCAGGTGGTCGACAGCCTGGAAGACGCGCTGGTCGGCTGCAGCCTGGTGATGGGCACCAGCGCCCGTGAGCGCAGCATCCCCTGGCCGCTGATCGACCCCCGCGAGTGCGGGGCCAAGGCGGTGGCGCACGGCACCGGCGGCGAAGAGATCGCCCTGGTGTTCGGCCGCGAGCACGCTGGGCTGACCAACGAAGAACTGCAGCGATGTCACTTCCACGTGCACATTCCCTCGAACCCCGGCTTCAGTTCGCTGAATCTGGCTGCCGCCGTCCAGGTGCTCTCCTACGAGGTGCGCATGGCCTGGCTGGCAGTCGAAGGCTCGGCGCCGCAAGCGGAGAAGGTCGACGCCAGCGAGCTGGCGACCATGGATGAAATGGAGCTGTTCTATGAACACCTGGAAAAAACCCTGGTGGACATCGGCTTCCTTGATCCCGAGAAGCCCAAGCACCTGATGGCGCGCCTGCGCCGGCTATATGGGCGAAGCTCGGTCGAGCGTCCGGAAATGAGCATTTTGCGCGGCATCCTCACCGAGACCCAGAAGGTCGCACGGGGCGATGCGCATAAAAGGAAGGACTGACAGATGTTCGAACGTCTGCGTGAAGATATCCAGAGTGTTTTCCACCGCGACCCGGCGGCGCGCAACGCCTTCGAGGTGCTGACCTGCTACCCCGGCATGCACGCGATCTGGCTGCACCGCCTGGGCAATGCCCTGTGGAAGCGCGACTTCAAATGGTTGGCGCGCCTGGTGTCCAACTTCGGGCGCTGGATGACCGGCATCGAGATCCACCCCGGCGCCACCATCGGCCGGCGCTTCTTCATTGACCATGGCATGGGCATCGTCATCGGCGAAACCGCCGAGATCGGCGACGATGTCACGCTGTATCAGGGCGTGACCCTGGGTGGCACCAGCTGGAACAAGGGCAAGCGCCACCCGACCCTGGAGAACGGCGTGGTGGTCGGCGCCGGCGCCAAGGTGCTGGGGCCGTTCACCGTCGGTGCCGGGGCCAAGATCGGCTCCAATGCGGTGGTCACCAAGGCGGTGCCGGCCGGCGCTACTGCGGTGGGCATTCCGGGGCGGATCATCGTCAAGAGCGAAGACGGTGAGCTCGAGGCCAGGCGCAAGGCCATGGCCGAGAAGATCGGCTTCGACGCCTATGGCGTCAGCGGCGACATGCCCGACCCGGTGGCCCGGGCCATTGGCCAGATGCTCGACCATCTGCAGGCAGTGGACGAGCGCCTGGAGGGCATGTGCGGCGCGCTGACCAAGATGGGCAGTGACTACTGTGCCAAGGAGTTGCCGGCACTGCCGGAAGACGACTTCAGCGAAGCGGCGCCGGCGGCCCAGCGCGACACTCAGTCGCATTGAAAACGCCCCGCTGAACCTGCGCTGACATATGGGGCGTGTGCTCACGCCCCTTTGCTGCTACAATCGCGCCCGCCTCCCAGATGCCAAACCCGACTAAAGCAGTAGGTCTAATAGTTGACTTAAATGCTCGGGAATCGCATACTCGCACACATCCTGTAACTCCCGTGGTACCCATTAGCCATGCGACTGACTACCAAAGGCCGATACGCCGTGACTGCCATGCTTGACCTGGCGTTGCACGCGCAGCATGGGCCGGTGTCTTTGGCCGACATTTCCGAGCGCCAGGGCATTTCCCTCTCTTATCTGGAGCAGCTGTTCGCCAAGCTGCGCCGCAGCAGCCTGGTCTCCAGTGTGCGCGGCCCGGGTGGTGGCTATCAGCTGTCGCGCGGCATGGAAACCATCCAGGTGGCCCAGGTCATCGACGCGGTCAACGAATCGGTCGATGCCACCCGTTGCCAGGGCCTCGGGGATTGCCATGCCGGTGACACCTGCCTGACCCACCACCTGTGGTGCGACCTCAGCCAGCAGATCCATGAATTTCTCAGCGGCATCAGCCTGGCCGACCTCGTCAAGCGCCGTGAGGTGCAGGAAGTCGCCCAGCGCCAGGACCTGCGTCGTGTCGCAGGCCGTACTGCCCAGCTGGACAAGATTGAGACGTCCGCCGTCGACTGACCCTTTGTCAACAGTGACGACGAGCGACGCCACCGCCTGATAGGAGATACTCAATGAAGTTGCCGATCTACCTCGATTACTCCGCGACCACCCCGGTCGATCCCCGCGTCGCCCAGAAGATGGCCGACTGCCTGCTGGTCGATGGAAACTTCGGTAACCCGGCCTCGCGTTCCCACGTGTTCGGCTGGAAGGCCGAAGAAGCGGTCGAGAACGGCCGTCGCCAGGTGGCCGAGCTGATCAACGCCGACCCGCGCGAGATCGTCTGGACCAGCGGTGCCACCGAGTCCGACAACCTCGCCCTGAAAGGCGTTGCGCACTTCTATCAGACCAAGGGCAAGCACATCATCACCTCCAAGATCGAGCACAAGGCGGTCCTGGATACCGCTCGCCAGCTCGAGCGTGAAGGTTTCGAAGTCACCTACCTCGAGCCAGGCGAAGACGGCATCGTCACCCCGGCCCAGGTCGAGGCGGCGCTGCGCGACGACACCATCCTGGTCTCGCTGATGCACGTGAACAACGAAGTCGGCTCGATCAACGACATCGCCGCCATCGGTGAACTGACCCGCTCGCGCGGCGTGCTGTTCCACGTCGATGCCGCGCAGTCGGCCGGCAAGGTCGAAATCGACCTGCAAAAGCTGAAGGTCGACCTGATGTCGTTCTCGGCGCACAAGGTCTATGGCCCCAAAGGCATCGGCGCGCTGTACGTCAGCCGCAAGCCGCGTGTGCGCCTGGAAGCGATCATCCACGGCGGTGGCCATGAGCGCGGCATGCGTTCGGGCACCCTGCCAACCCACCAGATCGTCGGCATGGGCGAAGCCTTCGCCATTGCCAAGCAGGAAATGGCCGCCGAAAACGTGCGCATCAAGGCCCTGAGCGACCGCTTCTTCAAGCAGGTCTCGGACCTCGAGGAGCTGTACGTCAACGGCAGCAGCACCGCCCGCGTGCCGCACAACCTGAACCTGAGCTTCAACTACGTCGAAGGCGAGTCGCTGCTGATGTCGCTCAAGGACATCGCCGTATCGTCCGGTTCGGCCTGCACCTCCGCCTCGCTCGAGCCGTCGTATGTACTGCGCGCGCTGGGCCGTAACGACGAGCTGGCGCACAGCTCGATCCGCTTCTCCTTCGGCCGCTTCACTACCGAAGAAGAAGTCGACTACGCCGCGCAGAAAGTCTGCGAGGCGGTGAACAAACTGCGTGAGTTGTCGCCGCTGTGGGACATGTACAAAGACGGCGTCGATATCTCCAAGATCGAGTGGGCCGCCCACTAAGCAGTCGCCGGCAAGAGCGGCTCCCTGATGAGGAAGGAATTGCACCATGGCATACAGTGAAAAGGTCATCGACCACTACGAAAACCCACGCAACGTCGGCAAGATGAATGCCGAGGATCCGGATGTCGGTACCGGCATGGTCGGCGCCCCAGCGTGCGGTGACGTGATGCGTCTGCAGATCAAGGTCAACGAGCAAGGCATCATCGAAGATGCCAAGTTCAAGACCTACGGCTGCGGTTCGGCCATCGCCTCCAGCTCCCTCGCCACCGAGTGGATGAAGGGCAAGACCCTGGACGAAGCCGAAACCATCAAGAACACCCAGCTGGCGGAAGAACTGGCGTTGCCGCCGGTGAAGATCCACTGCTCGGTACTCGCCGAGGATGCCATCAAGGCAGCCGTTCGCGACTACAAGCAGAAGAAAGGCTTGATCTAAGCCGCCCGTTGCAAGGTAAGAGTCAAGGAGTTCCGATGGCTATCAGCATGACAGAAGCCGCCGCCAACCACATTCGCCGCTCCCTCGACGGGCGCGGCAAGGGTGAGGGCATTCGCCTGGGCGTGCGCACCACCGGCTGCTCGGGCCTGGCCTACGTGCTGGAGTTCGTTGACGAGCTCGCCGCCGAAGACCGGGTGTTCGAGAACCACGGCGTCAAGGTGATCATCGATCCCAAGAGCCTGGTATACCTCGACGGCACCGAGCTGGACTTCGTCAAGGAAGGGTTGAACGAAGGCTTCAAGTTCAACAACCCCAACGTGCGCGGTGAGTGTGGCTGCGGCGAAAGCTTCAACGTCTGAGGCTGGCTGTGGGTACTCCTTGTCATTTCGCTCTGTTTGATCTCCAGCC
>NZ_DJTF01000182.1:0-16362 GCF_002438125.1 Pseudomonas sp. UBA6315 | reverse complement strand
CCGAGGTGCGGCCCCAGGCGTCAGCGGCGGCGTGGGCGGCGTCGAGGGCCTTGTCGATGTCTTCGGCGGTGGAGCGGGGGAATTCGGCGATCAGCTTGCCGTTCACCGGGGAGGTGTTCTCGAAGTACTGGCCCTTGACCGGAGCTACGAACTCACCACCGATGTAGTTGCCGTAGCGGCTCTTGAAGGAAACCTTCGCGCCGTCGGTACCGGGATGTGCATAACGCATGGTGTGTCTCCTGGTTAATTGTGTTTGTTGAAGGAGTTGAGAAGCGTAGAGCAAAGGTTGGGCCAGTGTGGCCAGGCCCAGGGGAATCAATGACTTGGGTCAGGGTTCGGCACTGGCCGGTCAGCCGCTGTGCCAGCGCTGGCACAGTGCGGGGTGACACTTTGTGCCGTTTGCGACACGCCCGGTGCTGGTGCATTGCAAAGGCCGGTGGGGTGGAGGATGCTGGAAAGAGTCTCTATCTGCGGAGAACAACAACTAATGCAGAACGATCATTTCAGTCGCCATGCCCAGCAGGTGCATACCGTCGCCCGCGGCGAAGCGGGCAGCGACCCTTCGATTGCCCGTTCCTGGCTGCGCTGCCTGGAGGACTACCACCTCGACCCCTCGGTGATCGAGGCCCCGGTGGTGCTCGAGCACGGTCGCCTGCTGGAGAGCCGCGAGCGCCTGCACCAGGTGCTGACCATCGCCAACGGCGAAATGAACAGCCTGCACCAGCAGCTTTCCGGCTCGGGCCATGCGGTGTTGCTCACCGATGCTCGCGGGGTGATCCTCAATTGCGTCACCGCACCGGGCGAGCGGCGCATCTTCGAACGTGCCGGGCTGTGGCTGGGCGCCGACTGGAGCGAGGCCCGCGAGGGCACCAATGGCATCGGCACCTGCCTGGTCGAGCGCCAGGCCCTGACCATCCACCAGGAAGAACACTTTCGCGGCCGCCATACCGGGCTGACCTGCTCGGCCAGCCCGGTGTTCGACCCCCATGGCGAGCTGCTGGCGGTGCTCGATGTGTCTTCGGCGCGCCCGGACGTCTCGCGCCAGAGCCAGTTCCACACCATGGCCCTGGTCAACCTCTCGGCGAAGATGATCGAGAGCTGTTATTTCCTGCGCCACTTCGAGCATCAATGGTTGCTGCGTTTCCATCTGCAGGCCGAGTCGGTCGGGCTGTTCAGCGAAGGGTTGCTGGCGTTCGACGGCGACGGCCGCATCTGCGCGGCCAACCAGAGCGCCCTGAACCTGCTGGGCAGCATTCGTGGCGGCGTGCTGGGCAAGCCGCTGGAGCGCTTTTTCGCCGTCGATCATGAGCAGCTGTTCAGCCGTGCTACGCCTGATGGCAGCACGGCCTGGCCGTTGCATACCCGCGACGGCCGCCAGGTGTTCGCCAGCGTGCGCGGCCAGCCGCGCACGCCGCTGTGGTCGGTGCCGGCCAGCCTGGTGCAACGGCGCCCGCAGGCCGAGCCGGGCATCTGCCTGCTGGACCCGGCGCTGCAAAACGATTTCCACCGCGCCCTGCGGGTGTTCGAGCGCGACGTGCCGTTGCTGCTGCGCGGGGAGACCGGTTGCGGCAAGGAGGCGTTCGCCCAGGCCGTGCACCAGGCCAGCCAGCGTCGCGGCAAGCCCTTCGTGGCGGTCAACTGCGCGTCGATCCCCGAGAGCCTGATCGAGAGCGAGCTGTTCGGTTATCGCGGCGGCAGCTTCACCGGGGCGCGCAAGGAAGGCATGCGCGGCAAGCTGTTGCAGGCCGATGGTGGCACGCTGCTGCTCGACGAGATCGGCGATATGCCGCTGGCCTTGCAGACCCGCCTGCTGCGTGTGCTGGAAGAGCGCCAGGTAGTGCCGATCGGCGGCGAAGCGCAGGCGGTGGATGTGCGTATCGTCAGTGCCACTCACCGCGACCTGCTGGAACGGGTGGGGCAGGGCAGCTTCCGCGAAGACCTGTATTACCGGCTCAATGGCCTTGAGGTGGCGATGCCGGCGGTGCGCGAGCGCAGCGACAAGGCACAGTTGCTGGACTTCCTGCTGCGCCAGGAGGCGCAAGGGCAGGCGGTGGAGCTGGAGCCCGAGGCGCGCCAGGCACTGCTGGACTTTGCCTGGCCGGGCAACGTGCGGCAGATGCGCAATGTGCTGCGCACCTTGGTGGCGCTCTGCGATCACGGCCGCATTGGCTTTGATGACCTGCCCGCGGTTTTGCGCAACACCGCGGCCTCTTTGGGAGCGGGCAACGCGCTGGATGGCACCGGCTTTGCCGGTGTTCGCGGGGCAAGCCCGCTCCCACAGAGCCTTCGCTGCTCGGGCAACAGCGCTCCGGTTGGCCTTGAGCAAGCCGAATGTGAAGCGCTGCTGGCCGTTCTGCAGGCAAAGCACTGGCATCTGACCCGCGTCGCCGAGCACCTGGGCATCAGCCGCAATACCTTATATCGAAAACTGCGCAAACACGGCATCGCCAGGGGCGTCTGAGCGAAACATCGGGTGCGGTTTCCCTCTTCCTACGCTACCCTGCCTCGAAGTTTTGCGAGGTCGACCATGCACATTCATATTCTCGGTATTTGCGGCACTTTCATGGGCTCGCTGGCAGTGCTGGCCAAAGAGCTGGGCCACCGCGTCACCGGCTCCGACGCCAACGTCTATCCGCCGATGAGCACCCAGCTCGAAGCCCAGGGCATCGAGCTGACCCAAGGCTATGACCCGGCCCAGCTGGACCCGGCGCCCGACCTGGTGGTGATCGGCAACGCCATGTCGCGGGGCAACCCTGCGGTGGAATACGTGCTGAACAAGGGTCTGCCCTATGTCTCTGGCCCGCAGTGGCTGGCCGACCACGTGCTGCAGGGCCGTTGGGTGCTGGCAGTGGCCGGTACCCACGGCAAGACCACCACCAGCAGCATGCTGGCCTGGGTGCTGGAGCATGCCGGCATGAGCCCGGGGTTCTTGATCGGTGGCGTGCCGCAGAACTTTTCGGTGTCGGCGCGCTTGGGCGGCACGCCGTTCTTCGTGGTCGAGGCCGACGAATACGACAGCGCCTTCTTCGACAAGCGCTCCAAGTTCGTGCATTACCACCCGCGGACCGCGATCCTCAACAACCTCGAGTTCGATCACGCGGATATCTTCCCTGATCTGGCGGCGATCGAGCGGCAGTTCCACCACTTGGTGCGGACCATTCCAAGCGAAGGCCTGGTCATTCACCCGACCACCGAACAGGCGCTGGAGCGCGTGATCGGCATGGGCTGCTGGACCCCGGTGCAGACCACCGGCGAAGGTGGCCAGTGGCAGGCTCGCCTGCTCAGCGCCGACGGCTCGCGTTTCGAGGTGCTGTTCGAAGGCCAGGCGCAGGGCGTGGTCGAGTGGGCCTTGACCGGCCAGCACAACGTCGCCAACGCCTTGGCCACCCTGGCCGCCGCGCGCCATGTGGGCGTGGCCCCGGCGCTGGCCATCGAAGGCCTGAGCGCCTTCAAGAGCGTCAAGCGGCGCATGGAGAAGGTCGCCCAAGTGCAGGGCGTGACCATCTATGACGACTTCGCCCACCACCCGACCGCCATCGCCACCACCCTCGACGGCCTGCGCAAGCAGGTAGGCGAAGCGCCGGTGATCGCGATCATCGAGCCGCGTTCCAACTCGATGAAGCTGGGCGCCCACCGCGATGGCCTGCCGGAAAGCGTCAACGATGCCGACCAGGTGATCTGGTACGCGCCCGCCAACCTGGGCTGGGACCTGGCCGCCACCGCTGCGCAGTGCACGGTGCCGAGCGTGGTGGCCGATAGCCTGGAAGCGATCATCGAGCGGGTCAAAGGCCAGGCGCGCCCGGGCACCCATGTGGTGATCATGAGCAACGGCGGCTTCGGCGGCCTGCACGGCAAGCTGGCCGAGGCCCTGAAGTGAGCGGGCCGGAACGCATCACCCTGGCCATGACCGGCGCCTCCGGGGCGCAGTATGGCCTGCGCCTGCTCGACTGCCTGGTGCGCGAAGACCGCGAGGTGCACTTTCTGATCTCCAAGGCCGCGCAGCTGGTGATGTCCACCGAAACCGACGTGGTGCTGCCGGCCAAGCCTCAGGCGATCCAGGCGTTCCTCACCGAATACACCGGGGCCGCCGATGGGCAGATCCGCGTGTATGGCAAGGAAGACTGGATGTCGCCGGTGGCCTCGGGCTCCGGCGCCCCGGCGGCGATGGTGGTGGTGCCGTGTTCCACCGGTACCCTGTCGGGCATTGCCACCGGCGCTTGCAACAACCTGATCGAACGTGCGGCGGACGTCACCCTCAAGGAGCGCCGCCAGCTCATCCTGGTGCCGCGCGAGGCGCCGCTGTCGACCATCCACCTGGAAAACATGCTCAAGCTGTCGCAGATGGGGGCGGTGATCCTGCCGGCGGCGCCGGGGTTCTATCACCAGCCGCAGACCATCGATGACCTGATCGATTTCGTGGTGGCGCGCATTCTCAACCTGCTGAACATTCCGCAGGACATGCTGCCGCGCTGGGGCGAGCACCACTTCGGGGTGGATGATTGAAGCGTTCGCTGGCCGGGTTGCTGGCTGTCAGCCTGCTGGGTGGTTGTGCCACGGTACGCACGCTGGATGCGAACAAGCCGGGGGCGCCGGTGGTGTATGCCGGCACGCGGCTGGATTTGTACGCAATGAAGGGGGGCTGCTGCCCGAGGGATCGGTTTGGTGCCGAGGCGCCGGCGTATCCGGGGTTGGACCTGCCGGGCAGTGCGTTGCTCGATACCGTGTTGCTGCCGCTTTCGTTGCTGACGGCGGCGGGCATTGGCTTTCAGGCCACGGGTGGTCTTTAAGGAGCAATCGCCGGCAAGCCGGCTCCCACAGGGACTGCAAAATGAAGCATCTGTGGGAGCCGGCTTGCCGGCGATAGGGCGCTATTTCTTGCCGAGCCTGCGCAGTTCGTCGGACTCGATCACCCGAATCCCATCTTCCTCTTCCAGCGCCAGGCGCCACAACGCCCGTGCCAGGGTGCATGCCTCGATACCCCGATACTTGCCCGGTATCAACCGCGAAAACGGTGAAGCCAGCCGCTCGCCCAGGCGTGGCTGAATGCGCTCGCCCAACAGCAGCGATGGCCTGACGATGGTCAGTTGCGGCCAGTCCTGGGCCTTGAGCGCCTCTTCCATCTCGCCTTTGACCCGGTTGTAGAAGATCGACGACTTGGGGTCGGCGCCGATGGCGCTGACCACCAGCAGATGCCGGGCGCCCATTTCCCGCGCACGCTTGCTGAACGCCACCACCATGTCCAGGTCGACAGCGCGGAACGCCTGTTCGGAACCGGCCTGCTTGAGGGTGGTGCCCAGGCAGCAGTAGGCGATATCGACGCGCCCGGCCAGCTGCGGGAGAAACACCGCCGGGTCGCCGACCGGGTTCTCCAGGTGCGGATGCTCGGCCAGTGGCCGACGGGTAGGCGCCAATACGCGGCTGATGGTGGGTTCGTTGAGCAGGCGATCGAGCAGGTGTTCACCGGTAAGGCCTGTGGCTCCGGCAAGCAGGACATGCTGAGGCGTCAAGTACATGATGTCTCTCCTGTGTTACACACAAGCTTAGTGGTTGCCGGAGGTTTTTTCCTGTTCCCCAGACTTGGCTCGTGCGGCATTACGCAAGGCTTCTTCCGCTTGTTGCTGGCGCAGGCGTTGCCAATGTGCCAGTACTGCGGGTGGGGCCCAGAGCTGTGGCTCGGAGGCCTCGAAACCTTCCCTTCCTTCACGTTCGGCAACACTGCTGCGCGCCAGTTCAAACGCTTGTTTCAGGTCATCGGTCTGGTTCAGCGCCTCGGCGAAGAGGGCATCGCCAAAGTAGGTGAAGTCCGCCTCCTCCGAGCAGCCGAAGGACACCCGGTCGGCGCGTGCGGCGGTCATGATGACCGTGCGCTCGTCTTTGAGCGGTGCGATGTAACCGCCGGAATAGCAGGCGGAGATGACGATTATCTTGTCGCGGTCCTTGAGCGGCGCCAGGGCGCTGGCCAGTTCGTCGGCGCTCAGGTCGGCCAGCTGCAGGCGCGGCTGGTCGAGCACCAGCTGGTGATCCTGGCTGCCGTGGCTGGTCAGGTAGATGAACACCAGGTCTTCCGGGCCGCTGCGCTCGGCCAGGGTGCGGGCGGCGCGGGTCAGGTTCTCGCGGGTGGCCATGGGCCGGGTCGCCATCTGGTCGCGGTGGTTGACCAGGGTGACCTGCCCGCGTGCGCCGAAGCGTACCTTGAGCATGTTGCTGACATAGTCGGCCTCGCGCAGGAACACGCTCTGCTGCCCATCGCCTGCCAGCACCAGGCTGTACAGCTGGATCGGCGGGGCGGAGCGCGGCACGCGGGCCAGGGCTTCTTCCAGCAGGCGGCCCTGGTTGAGCAGGGCCAGGTCCAGCGGGTCGGGCAGCAGCGTGCCGTTCTGGTCACGCACGCGCACACCGTTGGCCCAGTAGCCGCTTTCGACCTTGCCGTTGGCCAGGGTCAGCTTGCCCTTGCCCTGGTAGGCATCGTTGTCGAAGCCACCGCTGTAGTTGCTGCCATCGGGCAGTTGCAGGTTGCCCTGGCCAGACAGCCGCCAGTCGACGAAATGGCCTTTGTAGTGGCTGCCGTCGCTGCCCAGCATTTCGCCTTCGCCCACCAGCGAGCCGTCCTTGAATTCACCGATCCACACATCACCGTCGGCGTTCTCGTAGCGGCCGCGGCCTTCCAGGCGGTTGTCCTTGAATTCGCCGATGTATTGTTCGCCATCGACGCTGTCGTAAGTACCGCTGCCTTGCAGCTGGCCATCGACGAAGCGGCCGCTGAACTGATTGCCGCTGGCATCGCTGCGCACCCCGGCGCCGTTGGGCTTGCCCTTGGCGAACAGGCCCTGGTAGCGGCTGCCGTCGGCCATTTCGAGTTGGCCTGCGCCGTCGTACTGGTCGTCCTTGAACTGGCCGCGGTAGCTCTGGTCGGCCTGCTTGAGCGTGCCTTCGCCATCGCGCCGGCCATGGCTGAAGGTGCCGGCGTAGTGGCTGCCGGGGGTGGTCAAATCGCCCAGGCCCTGGAACAGGCCGGCGGCGAACTGGCCGCGATAGATTTCGCCGTTGCTGCCGTGCCATTCACCTTGGCCATGCCACTGGCCGTCCTTGAAGCCGCCGGCATACCAGCTGCCATTGGGGTAGTCGATGCGCCCTTCGCCCTGCAGCAGGCCGTCGACCACCTGGCCACGGTAGCGACCACCGTCCGGCAGGCGCGCATCCGGTGGCGAAAGCGCTTCGCCATCACCGCAGGCGGCGAGCATCAGAGTCAGGGTGAGGGGCAGCAGAGCACGCATGTCGGAATCCGGGCAATAGGTCTGCCGAGTATGCCGCAGATTGGGTGGGCTGAGGTATGGCTGGCGGGGTGGAAATATCCGCAGGTCATCGCGGGCGAACCCGCGATGAGGCTTGGGTCAGACGAAGCAGAGCGACAGGGGTTCGGCGATGTAGGCAGGTTTCTGCTCGCCTTCGATCTCCAGGGTCACGGTGGCTTTCAGCAGCCACTGGCCTGGCTTCTTCTCGATCACTTCGCCCAGGTCCACTTTCAGCCGCACGTTGCTGTCGACTTTCACCGGCTGGATGAAGCGCACGCTGTCCAGGCCGTAGTTGACCACCATCTTCAGCCCTTCGGGCATCACCAAGATGTCTTCCATCAGCTTGGGGATCAGCGACAGGGTCAGGAAGCCGTGGGCAATGGTGGTGCCGAACGGGGTTTTCGCCGCTTTTTCCGGGTCGACATGAATGAACTGGAAATCGCCGGTGGCCTCGGCGAACAGGTTGATGCGCTGTTGATCAATCTTCAGCCATTGGGAACGTCCGAGTTCCTTTCCTACGTACTGCGACAGCTCGGTAACCGGTACAAAGGGCATCGCGACTCTCCAGGTTGTCATTTGGTACGAAAGTGCAAGATCAGCACGGCTAACCGATTCAGTCAAGTTGCCCGCTTTTCGGCGAATATCGGCTTATCGACGGCGCATGCTTATAATGGCCGGCATGCCCGAAGGAGTTGCTTATGCTGTTGCGTGGTTTGACCTGGCTGGTGCTGTTTCAGCTGCTGGGTACGGCAATCAATCATCTGTGCGTGCCGATGCTGCCGGGGCCGATCATCGGCCTGCTGCTGTTGCTGTTCTTCCTCATGGCCCGCGGTGAAGTGGGCAAGCCGCTGAACGAGGCGGCCAGCAGCCTGCTGCGCTACCTGCCGTTGCTGCTGGTACCGCCGGCGGTGGGGGTGATGGTGTATGCCAAGGACATTGCCGCCGACTTCTGGGCCATCGCCGGGGCGTTGCTGATTTCCTGCCTGGTTACCCTGGTGTTCGTGGGCGTGCTGATGCAAAAGCTCATGCACCGCCAGGGCAAGCGCGAGGAGCAGCCATGAGCCTCGACTGGCAAGGTGCGCTGGATGCGGTGGTGCACCATCCGCTGTTCGGCATCGGCATTACCCTTGGGGCCTACCAGGTCGTGCTGGCTGCCTATGAGCGCACGCGCTGGATCTTCCTGCAGCCGGTGCTGGTGTCCATGGTGCTGGTGATTGGCGTGCTGCTGCTGTGCGGTATCGACTACGGTGAATACCGCAAGAGCACCGAAATCATGAACATCCTGCTGGGCCCCGCCACCGTGGCCTTGGCCGTGCCGCTGTACCTGAACCTGCGGCGCATCCGCCAGCTGTTCTGGCCGACATTTACTACGCTGGTAATCGGAGGCCTGTTCGCCACGCTGTGCTGCCTGCTGCTGGGCTGGTGGTTCGGCGCCGAGCACATGATTTTGATGACCATGGCGCCCAAGTCGGTAACCTCGCCCATCGCCATGCTGGTGGCCGAGCAGATTGGCGGTGTGGCGGCCCTGGCGGCGGTGTTCGTGCTGATCACCGGGGTGATCGGCGCCATTTTCGGCCCCGCGCTGCTGACCCGCTTTGGTGTGCACAGCCCCGAGGCCCGCGGCATGTCGCTGGGCGTGACGGCGCATGCGGTGGGCACCTCGGTGGCCCTGCAGGAAAGTGACGAGTGCGGCGCGTTTGCCGCGTTGGCGATGAGCCTGATGGGGGTGGCCACGGCGGTGTTCCTGCCGTTGGCGGTCAGCCTGGTGGCTTGAGGAGTTGTGATGACGCTACCGCTGTTTCCGCTCGATACCGTGCTGTTTCCTGGCTGTCTGCTGGATTTGCAGATCTTCGAGGCACGCTACCTGGACATGATTGGCCGGTGCATGAAGCAGGGCACCGGCTTTGGTGTGGTGTGCATCCTGGAAGGCGAACAGGTGGGCAAGGCGCCGCCTGAGGTCGCATCGATTGGTTGCGAGGCGCAGATCCGCGACTTCGTTCAGCAGGACAATGGCTTGCTGGGCATCCGCGTGGAAGGGGTGCGCCGCTTCGAACTGAGCCAGACCGAGGTGCAGAAGGACCAGCTGCTGCTCGGCGAGGTGCACTGGTTGCCGGAGCAGCCGGACAGCCCGCTGACCGAGCAGGATGATGACCTGCTGGCGCTGCTGGTAGCCCTGGGCGAGCACCCGATGGTCGAGGCCCTGGACATGCCGCGGGAGGTCGACGGGCGCCAGGCGCTGAGCAATCAGCTGGCTTACCTGCTGCCGTTCATGGAGGAGGACAAGCTGGACCTGCTGGCGATCGACTCGCCGGCGCAGCGTCTGGCCGAAATCCAGAAGCTGCTGGAGCGGATTCAGGGCGAGCTGTTTGCCTGACTGAATGTTGCTTTATGCACCGGCCTCTTCGCGGGGCAAGCCCGCTCCCACAGAGACACCGCTGTAATCGAATCTGTGGGAGCGGGCTTGCCCCGCGAAGAGGCCATCAAGCCCATCTTCAATACTGGTAACGCAACAACGCCTGCGGCAACGCATGCATGGCAAAGAACGCCAGCAGCGCGACGCAGGCCGGCAGCACCAGCCACCACACCCGCTGCGCCAGGGCATTGAGCGGCTGGCGATGCTGCACCAGGGTCAGGCTCACCGCGCACACGCAGCAGGCCAGCAAGGCCCCCGCCATGATGTCGGTGGGCCAATGCACCCCCAGGTACACCCGCGACAAGGCAATCGCCAGCGCCGGGATGCAGCCCAGCATTATCCAGGTCAGGCGCATGCGTGGCGGCTGCCCACGCCCCGCCAATACCGCCAGTACCAAAAAGAACGCAAACGACGCCGAACTGTGCCCGCTGGGCATGCTGTAGCTGGTCAGCGGGTCGCTCAGCACCTCAGGCCGCGCGCGGGCAAACAACCATTTCAAGGTGCCATTGGCGATCGCCGTGCCCATCAGCGCGCCACCGGCGAACACGGCATGGCGCCATTGGCGCGCGAGCAGCAGCAGGCCGGTCAGCAGGCCGCCGAGGAACAACTGGGTGCGGAAATCGCCCAGGCGGGTCACCAGCACCACGGCGCCGTCCAGGGCCTGGCTGCGGTGTTCCTGCACCAGCGTCATCACGCCCTGATCGAACTCCTTCAGATACGGCCAGCCGAGGAACACCCCAGCCAGGGCCAGGAAACTCAGGCCGGCGATCAGCCGGGTGCCATGGCGCTGGTCGCGCAGGCTGCTGTTCAGGCTCAGGCCGATGACCACCGCCAGGGTGCCGGCGATGATCCCGGCATCCAGCCAGAAGCCATCTGGCAACGGCAGGCGCATGGCCGCGCCGGTGGCCCAGCCGGGCAGCAGGTAGGCCACCGACCAGCCGGCGCCGGCCACCAGGCTGACCGCGATGAAGCGCGGCAGCGGCATGTCGAACATGCCGGCCACCATCGGCAGCATGGGCCGCAGCGGGCCGATGAAGCGGCCTACCAGCAGGCTGGCGATGCCATACCGCTGGAAGTAGGTTTCGGCGCTGCCGATCCATTCCGGGTGGTGGCGCAACAGCGGCAAGCGCCGGATGTTCTGGTGGAAGTACTTGCCGATGGCGTAGGACAAGGCATCACCGAGCACGCCGCCCAGAAACCCTAGCAGCAGGGTCTGGCCGAGGGTGAAGGTGCCACTGCCGGCCAGCACCGCGACCGCGAACAGCAGCACGGTACCAGGCACGATGATGCCAGCGATGGCCAGGCACTCGACGCATGCCACCAGGAAAATTGCCAGGCCAAGCCACTGTGGGTTAGCGCTGAGCCAGCCGGTCAGGCTGTCGAGCCATTGGCCCATGTTTCAGCTTCCTTGTTCATGTAAGAAGAAATCTTGCCCTTCGACTTGCCCACGGCGCAGCGGGTTCCGGGTACAGAAGCGGGCGTATTCGGCATCGACGAAGCGGTACGGCAGGTGTTCGTCGCGGCCATGGGGAATGCCCAGGCGGGCGGCCTGGATCACCTTGGGCACGGCGATGCCGCAGTCCTCGACATAAAGGCGTTCGGGGTCGAAGCGCTGGGCGTCCCATTGCCTCACCTTCAGGCCCATGGCCCGGCACAGCAGCGTCTGCCCGGCGCACAGGCGCTCCGGCGGGCGCAGGTTGCCGCTGGCGTCGGGGTTGTTCAGTTGCATCTGCGCCAGGCTGTTGGCCGTGGAGATGGCGTCGACCCAAGGGTAGGCCGACTTGATCAGCACCGCGTTGCCCGGGCCCTTGGCGCTGAAATTGAGCGAGTCGCCGCCACGTGCGTAGTACATGTAGATATGGCCGCCATCGAGAAACAGCGCCTTGCGCTTCTCGGTATAGCCCAGGGATGCATGGCTGCCTTTGTCGGTCAGGTAGTAGGCCTCGGTCTCGATGATCCGCGCGGCCAGCCACAGGTCGCCGTGGCGGTGGCGGATGACCTTGCCCAGCAGGGCCTTGGCCAGGGTTTGGGCGTCTTGGTCGAAGAAGCTGTCGGGCAGGGCGCGGGCAGGGCAGGGGGCTGTATCTGGCATGCTGGCAGTTCATCAGGGGCAAGGCGCGGATGATAGCAACGAATGGCTTAATGGAGGCTGAACCGGGGCATTTCGATAAGCGCCGTTACAACTTATCCACAGATCGAACTGACCATTTTCGACCATCCGCCACCCGCCGCTGGGCGTATACCTGCGCGACAGTTATAATCAGCCGATTTCCCCTTCGCCAAGACACCGAACCCATGACTGAGTCCGTTCTTGACTATATGACCCGTTTGGGTCGCGCCGCTCGCCAGGCCTCCCGGGTGATCGCCCGTGCCAGCACCGCGCAGAAGAACCGCGCCCTGCAAGCCACTGCCGATGCCCTGGACGCCGCGCGTGCCGAGCTCGCCGCAGCCAACGAACTGGACTTGGCCGCCGGCCGCGCCAATGGCCTGGAGCCTGCGCTGCTGGACCGCCTGGCCCTGACCCCGGCGCGCATCGACGGCATGATCACCGGCCTGCGCCAGGTGGCCAGCCTGCCTGACCCGGTCGGTGCCATCCGCGACATGAGCAATCGCCCGTCGGGCATCCAGGTCGGCAAGATGCGTGTGCCCCTGGGCGTCATCGGCATCATCTACGAGTCGCGCCCGAACGTGACCATCGATGCCGCCAGCCTGTGCCTGAAGTCGGGCAACGCCACCATCCTGCGTGGCGGCTCCGAGGCCATCCACTCCAACCGCGCCATCGCCACCTGCATCCAGCGTGGCCTGGCCGAGGCCGGCCTGCCGGCGGCAGTGGTGCAAGTGGTCGAGACCACCGACCGGGAAGCGGTCGGCGCGCTGATCAGCATGCCCGAGTTCGTCGATGTCATCGTCCCGCGCGGCGGCCGTGGCCTGATCGAGCGCATCAGCCGTGATGCCCGTGTGCCGGTGATCAAGCACCTGGACGGCATCTGCCACGTCTACGTGGCCGAGCACGCCGACCTGGACAAGGCCTGGCGCGTGGCGTTCAACGCCAAGACCTACCGTTACGGCATCTGCGGCGCCATGGAAACCCTGCTGGTCGACCAGCGCGTTGCCGCAGGCTTCCTGCCGGAAATGGCGCGCCGCTTCCAGGAAAAAGGCGTCGAGCTGCGTGGTTGCGAGCGCACCCGTGCGCTGATCGATGCCAAGCCGGCCACCGAAGACGACTGGCACACCGAATACCTCGACGCGATCCTGTCGGTTCGGGTGGTCGATGGCCTGGACCAGGCGATCGAGCACATCAACCACTATGGCTCGCACCACACCGACTCGATCATCACCGAACACCAGGGCCAGGCTCGCCAGTTCATGGCCGAAGTCGACTCGGCATCGGTGATGCTCAACACCCCGACCTGCTTCGCCGACGGCTTCGAATACGGCCTGGGTGCGGAAATCGGCATTTCCACCGACAAGCTGCATGCCCGCGGCCCGGTCGGCCTCGAAGGCCTGACCTGCGAGAAGTACGTGGTGATCGGCGACGGCCAACTGCGCGGCCAGGAGTCCTGCTGAGTTGAGCAAGGCCCAGGCAGTCCGGCGCATCGGCATTCTTGGCGGTACTTTCGACCCTGTGCACATCGGTCACCTGCGCAGCGCGCTGGAGGTGGCCGAGTTCATGGCGCTCGATGAGTTGCGTCTGCTGCCCAACGCCCGGCCGCCGCACCGCGACACCCCGCAAGTGGCGGCGCAGGATCGCCTGGCGATGGTGCGTGAAGCGGTGCAGGGCGTCGAACGCCTGAGCGTCGATGCCCGGGAGCTGGCGCGCGACAAGCCGTCGTACACCATTGACACCCTGGAATCGATCCGCGCCGAACTGGGCGCCGCTGATCAGCTGTTCCTGGTGCTGGGCTGGGATGCCTTTTGCGGCCTGCCTGCCTGGCACCGCTGGGAAGAATTGCTGCAACACTGTCACATCCTGGTGCTGCAACGCCCGGATGCCGACGTCGAACCCCCTGACGAGCTGCGCAACCTGCTGGCTGCGCGCTCCGAGAGCGATCCCACCGCCATGTCCGGCCCGGCGGGAAATATTTCGTTCGTCTGGCAGACACCGCTCGCGGTGTCGGCTACACAGATCCGACAGCTGCTGGCCAGCGGCAAATCGGTGAGGTTCCTGGTGCCGGACGCCGTACTGGCCTACATCGAGGCACACGAACTGTATCGTGTGCCTAACTGACGGTGCCCTGCGGGCGCCTCATCCAACGAGTTGAACGAGTTTTATATGAGCAAGCAAAAAAACAACGGCATCAGCGGCGAAGCACTGGTCAAGCTGACCATCGGCGCGCTGGAAGACGTCAAGGCCCAGGACATCCAGGTCATCGACGTGCGCGACAAGCACAGCCTCACCGACTACATGATCATTGCCACCGGTACCTCCAACCGCCAGATCAACGCGATGCTGGAAAAGGTCCGTGAAGCGGTCAAGAAAGAAGGCGCACAGCCGCTGGGCGAAGAAGGCAAGGGCGACAGCGACTGGGTGCTGCTGGACCTGAACGACGTCATCGTGCACATGATGACCGCCGCTGCCCGCCAGTTCTACGACCTGGAGCGCCTGTGGCTGGGTGCCGAGCAGAGCCGTGCCGCCGATGCCAAGCACCACAGCCCGGAAAACGCCAGCGACTACTTCACCGACAAGCTCAAAGACCGGGAATAAAGCGCTGTGCGTCTGCGCCTGATCGCGGTCGGTTCGCGCATGCCCAAGTGGGTCGAGGAAGGCTGGCATGAATATGCCAAGCGCCTGCCCCAGGAGCTGTCGCTCGAGCTGGTGGAAATACCGCTGAACACCCGTGGCAAGAATGCCGACGTCGCCCGCCTGATCCGCCAGGAGGGCGAAGCCATGCTGAGCAAAGTGCAGCCGGGGGAACGCATCGTCACCCTCGAGGTCCATGGCAAGCCCTGGAGTACCGAGCAGCTGGCCACCGAGCTGGACCGCTGGCGCCTGGACTCGCGCACGGTGAACTTGATGGTGGGCGGCCCGGAAGGGCTGGCGCCGGAGGTCTGCGCACGCGCCGAGCAGCGCTGGTCGCTGTCACCGCTGACCTTGCCGCACCCGTTGGTAAGGATACTGATCGGCGAGCAGATCTACCGCGCCTGGACCGTGCTGTCCGGGCATCCTTACCACAAATGAGCCTGTAAGCAGTCCGATGTCGCAGCCGATCCGTCTCAAGGACCACGAGAAAGACGCCCGCCTGGTGCGCAACCGCGTCGTGTTCGGCGCGATCGCGATCATGCTGCTGATCTGTGTGCTGATTGCCCGCCTGTATTACCTGCAGATCATTCAGTACGACTATCACTCCACGCTGTCGGAGAACAACCGGGTGCACGTGCAGCCGATTCCGCCGACGCGCGGGCTGATCTTCGACCGCAACGGGGTGATCATCGCCGATAACCGGCCAAGCTTCAGCCTGTCGATGACCCGCGAACGTGCGGGTGACTGGCAGCAAGTGCTGGACAACATCGTCGAAGTGCTGGAACTCACCCCAGACGACCGGACGCTGTTCGAGAAGCGCATGAAACAGGGGCGCCGGCCGTTCGAGCCGGTACCGATCCTGTTCGAGCTCAACGAGGAGCAGATCGCCCGAGTGGCGGTGAACCAGTTCCGCCTGCCAGGCGTGGAAGTGGTGGCCCAGTTGGTGCGGCATTACCCGCAGGGCGCGCATTTTGCCCACTCGGTCGGCTATGTCGGGCGGATCAACGAGAAAGAGCTCAAGACCCTCGACCCGGTCAACTACAGCGGCACCCACCATATCGGCAAGACCGGCATCGAGCGCTTCTACGAAGACGACCTGCATGGCCAGGTCGGCTACGAGGAAGTCGAGACCAACGCCCGTGGCCGGGTGCTGCGCGTGCTCAAACGCACCGACCCCAAGCCCGGCAAGGACATCGTGCTGAGCCTGGACATCAAGCTGCAGGAAGCCGCCGAGGCCGCCCTGGGTGGGCGCCGTGGCGCGATCGTTGCGCTTGACCCGCGCACCGGCGAGGTGCTGGCGATGGTCAGCCAGCCGAGCTTCGACCCCAACCTGTTCGTCACCGGCATCAGCTTCAAGGCCTACGCCGAACTGCGCGATTCCATCGACCGGCCGCTGTTCAACCGGGTATTGCGCGGCCTCTATCCGCCCGGCTCGACGATCAAGCCGGCCGTGGCCATCGCCGGCCTCGACAGTGGTGTGGTCAACGCCGGCAGCCGGGTGTTCGACCCTGGCTACTACCAGTTGCCCAACTACGACCACAAATACCGTAACTGGAACCGCACCGGTGATGGCTGGGTCGATCTCGACACCGCGATCATGCGTTCCAACGACACCTACTTCTATGACCTTGCCCACAAGATGGGCATCGATCGCCTGTCCACCTACATGAACAAGTTCGGCATCGGCCAGAAGGTCGCCCTGGACATGTTCGAGGAATCGCCCGGGCTGATGCCGTCGCGCGAGTGGAAGCGCGCCACCCGGCGCCAGGCCTGGTTCCCGGGTGAAACCCTGATTCTCGGCATCGGCCAGGGCTACATGCAGGCCACGCCGCTGCAGCTGGCCCAGGCCACCGCGCTGATCGCCAACAAGGGTGTGTGGAACCGCCCGCACCTGGCCAAGACCATCGAAGGCCAGC